>DATNLB010000247.1:0-3470 GCA_035603095.1 Candidatus Acidiferrales bacterium | reverse complement strand
GTCTTCGAGATTCCTCGCGACGCCTTCGAGCCGCCGCCGGAAGTCGCTTCCGCGCTGGTCACGCTCCGCCTGCCCGGCGAACGCGCAAAGCTCTCCCTCAGCGACGCATCTCGTTTCCTGGATTTTGTGAAATTATGTTTCTCGCAGAAGCGCAAAACGCTAGTCAATAATCTGCGGTCTCTCGCCAAACCCGATCGTGTTCGCGAGGCCTTGGCCTCACTGAATTTGCGTCCCGACGCCCGCGCCGAACAACTCCCCGTCGCCCAACTCGCCGCTCTCCAGGCTCAGCTGGCTGGTTCGTAATGGACGCTCGACCGCTCATCATTTTCAGAATGGAGCTTCGCTCGCTGGGCCCCTCGCTCTTAAGAGACGCTCTCGGCCTCTTTTTTCACCGCCGCCACCAGCCGGTCCGGATAATCGCTCATGATTCCATCCACACCCGCCGCGGCGAGCATACGCATGTGCGCGGGATGATTCACCGTCCAGCATACTACTTGCAGATCTTTCCTCCGGACTTCGGTGATCAGCGCCGGCGTCACCAGATCTCCGCGTACCACCAATTGCCGCGCGCCAATGGAAACGGCCTTCTCCAGCGGATTCTCGATCTGTCCGTCGTACAGGAGCCCGGTCATCAGCGTTGGCTCGATTTTCCGCACGCTCAGCACGACCGCCGGGTCAAAAGAAATCACCACCGTTCGCGGTATCTCTCCCGATTCGCGCAGCGCTGCCACCAGCGCATGCTCCCCGCCCCACGATCCGACCGGCTTTATCTCCAGGTAGAACACGACATCATATTTCTTGGAGAACTCCAGAATTTCTTCCAGCGTGGGGATGCGTTCTCCGGCGAACTCGCTCCCGAACCACGACCCCGCATCCAGCCGCCGCAATTCCGCCAGCTTCATGTCGTGCACGGCTCCTTGCCCGTTCGTGGTTCGATTCACCGTCGCATCGTGAATGGCCACGAAATGCGCATCGCGCGAAAGCTGCAAATCCGTTTCAATGAACGGCGCTCCCAGCGCCACAGCTTTCTTGAACGCCGCCAGCGTATTCTCCGGCGCGTTCCCCGATGCCCCGCGATGTGCAATCACCAGCATTACGCCGCTCTCTCCGTCGCCATCAGAATTCGTCCAACTCGGCGGCTCTCACAAAGTTCTCGCTTCGAGATAATTCCGTATTCCTTGCTATCAACATGGGAATTATGCTAACACCTCCCTTCTGCACGGAAGCGGGCGGCCGCTTGCCCTGCGTCTTGAATCTAACTGGTGGAAACCCTGCAGGAAGTCTTTCGAGGAGGAAGCCATGAGAAAGGAATTCCGGGCCCTGTTTGTAGCGGTGCTGCTCGCCGCGCCCATTATGGCAATGCCATACTCCGCCGCGGCTAAGCCTCAGGATGAGAAGAAGCAGCGCAGCGAGGCAAAGTATCGGGAAAAACTCTACAAGGAAGTGCGGCATCAGCTCGTCATGTTGCCGTGGTATTCCGTGTTCGACAACCTCGCCTACCAGGTGGAGGGCGACAAGGTGATTCTCTCCGGCCAAGTGACTCGGCCAGTTTTGAAATCCGACGCCGAGGCCGCCGTGAAGGGCCTCGAGGGAGTCTCTTCGGTCGTGAACAACATCGAGGTTCTTCCACCCTCGCCGATGGATGACCAGCTCCGCCACGCCCTGTACCGCGCCATTTATGGGGACGCCGGCCTCTCGCGCTACTCCATTCAGGCCGTGCCTTCCATTCACATCATCGTGAAAAACGGCAACGTCACGCTGGAGGGCGTGGTCGACAGCGAGACGGACAAGAATCTCGCCAACTTGCGGGCCAATCAAGTTCCCAACGTTTTCTCGGTAAAGAATAATTTGGTCGTCGCGGGCTAGGCTAAGTAATCCTTCACACACACGGGCCGCTCGCTACGCGGCCCCTGTCGCTCCACTTTTTTGCAGTTGTCGCGATATCCGCCGCGCTGTTTCCTTCAGTGCTTCGATGATCCGCGGCATATTGGCCTCATCCGTTTGCGTCAGCGTCCCACTGGCGCCGAGCGCAGCCGTTACATTCCCCATGGTGTCGAAGATGGGCGCGCCCAGGCACCGCGCGCCCAAACTGTTTTCCTCGTCATCGAGCGCGTATCCCGACTGTTTAACGTGCTCCAGATCCGCGAGCAGCTTTGGCATGCTGGTGATGGTTTCGGGGGTCCTCTTCTTCAGACCCTGTTGCTTCGCAATTGTTTCCACCTCATGCTTCGGCAGCCAGGCCAGCAGGCATTTCCCAACGCTGGTGGAATGTAAGAACATCCGCCGCCCCACCCACGTATTCACCTTGAAAAATCCGGGCGCCTCCACCTTCTCGATATAAACCGCTTCGCCCTGGTCCAAGACCGCTAGGTGCACCGTCAGATGAATCCTCTCCACCAACGACCTCATAAACGGCAGTGCCACGTCGGCGATGTCCAAGTTCGCTTGCGCGTCGCCGCCGAGGCTCAAAATCTTCAGCCCCAGCCGATATCGTCCCGTTTGCGCTTCACGGCGCAAGTAGCTGCGTTTTTCCAGAGTCCTTAAAATGTAACTCGCGGAGCTTTTCGGTATCCCGAGCTTGCGGCTGATCTCCGCGTTGGTGAGTCCCTCGCGGCGTTGCGCGGCGGCTTCGAGAATATTCAGCGCGCGTTCCACCGCAGTGGCCGGACTGGTATCCGTGGCAGCCATGGCCGTCTCCCATAAGAAATAATTATCGCCCAAGTATAGAATAATTGTTCAGGATATTGAACATCGTCTTGCGGCCATGGCGCCGCTCCGGTAGAAGAGGGAAAGAGAACTGAACATATGTTCAATATACTGAACAAAGAGATTCGGGAAGTAAAGAACTCCCCGATGGTGCACAAAATTCTCCACTCTTTGTCCGCGTTTTCCCACGGAATCCTGGGCGCTCTCGCGAGTTCCTCCTATCCGCTTGAGCCAATGGACCTTAGAGATTACTTGTCGCAGCCGGTTGGCCTTCGAATTGCCTTTCTAGTTCACCGGCCGGCTTCCGTTCGAATTCGTACCGGAAAGGACTGACCTCGACCATGGCATCCGCTACCACCAAGCCGAATCCGGCACTCGCTCCCCTGCCCTTTTCGAATCGCATCGTGGCGGTCAATTCCGCTCCTCCGGAATTCGATTCGGCTCGCGATCTCCCCGCGGGCTTTCTCGAATTCCTTGTGCCGCTGCACGCCGCGCTCACGCTGCGGCAACGCGCGTTGATCGCGCGCCGCGATTATGCCCTGGCCGAAGCCCACGCGGGCAAGGTTCCCGATTACCTGCCGCCCTCGGTAGCGACCACAAATTCCTGGCGCATTGAGCTTCCTGCCTGGTGCGCGGATCAGCGGAACCAGATGACCGGCCCTGCAGATGACGCCGACCTTGTCGTGAAAATGCTGAATTCCGGCGCTCCCGGCGTCATGCTCGACTTGGAAGACTCCACTGCCAACGCCTGGGAGCACAATTCG
>DATNLB010000227.1:0-3997 GCA_035603095.1 Candidatus Acidiferrales bacterium | reverse complement strand
CCGCCAATGGTCCGGCGTCGTTCAGGTGCGGCTGAAGGGCCAGGGGACGCCCTTTTTCTTCGATTGCGTCGCCCATGCCATGATGCGTGACGGCGAAATCCACGGCATCACCATTCTTGGGCGCGACGTCTCGGCACTCCGTAAGAACGAAGCTCGCTTCACGGAACTCTTCGAATCCCTCCAGGAAGGCATCTACATCGTCACGCCAGACGGAACCATTGTGGACGTCAATCCGGCCCTGGCGCGTATGCTGGGCTACGATTCCAAGGAAGAATTGCTCAAAAGAAGGGTTGCGGAAATCTTCGTCGATCAGCCAGAGCGAAAGATCGTCCAGACCGAGGTCGATCGGCAGTCCATGATCCAGGGCCGCGAGATCACCTTGATTTGCAAGGACGGCAGGTCCATCGTGTGCCTGAACACCGCTGCTGCCGTTCGCGACAATTCCGGACGCGTGCTGCGCTATCAGGGCGCGCTCATGGACATCACCGAGCGGCGCGAGATGGAGCGCCGCCTCCACCAGCAGCAGGAATTTGCCCGCCGTCTGGTCGACAGCTTCCCCGATCTCATCCTCGTGCTCGATACCGAGGCCCACTACAACTTTGTCAGTCCTCGTTGCAAAGAGATACTCGGGTACGACGTTGCAGAAATGCAACACCTGGAATTTGGCGGCCGCTCCCATCCGGAGGATTTGCCTTCCGCCCTGTCGCTCTACAAGGACATCATCGCCGGCGCGCAGACCTTTGCCTCTCTCGAAATTCGCGTGCGCCACAAGCTGGGAGACTGGCGCCGGATTCGTTTCAATTTCAGTCCTCTATCCGATGAAAAGGGCAATATCGAGGGCGTGGTTCTCTCCGGCCGCGATGTTACCGATCTCAAGCGGCTGGAGGAACAGCTCATCCAGGCCGAGAAACTTGCCGCCATGGGACAGATGCTCGCCGGCGTCGCCCATGAGCTGAACAATCCCCTTACTGCCATCATCGGCGTTACCGAGCTTCTCCGCGAGCGTGAAGGAACCGATGACTCCACCAGGCGCCAACTGGAACTGACGCACCGCCAAGCCCGCCGCGCCGCGCGCATCGTCCAGAATCTTCTCGAATTCTCACGGCCCGCTTCGCCGCAGAAAAAGCCCCTCGACCTCAACAACCTTCTCGAGCGCACCCTTCAGTTGCAAGAACACTCTTTGCGCCGCAACAATATCAAGGTGGATTTCCATCCCCAAACCGATCTTCCCGGCATCATCGGGGACGCCAACCAGCTCATTCAGGTTTTTCTGAACCTGGTCACCAACGCCGAGCAGGCCATCCGCGAAGTCCGCGACACCGGCCGCATCCAGATTCGTACCGGGCGCGTCGGTAGCCAACTTACGATCACCGTTCAGGACGACGGCGTCGGCATCCGTCCCGAAGCGCTTCCGCGCATCTTCGATCCCTTTTACACCACCAAACGCCCTGGCGGCGGCACCGGGCTGGGGCTCAGTATCTGCATGTCCATCATTCGCGAACATGGCGGAAACATCGAAGCTGAAGTGCTTCCCGCCGGCGGCTCGGCCTTCACCATCTATCTCCCGGCCGCGCTCGGCCAGGAGCCCGACGCCCTTCCTACTCCTTCGGAAGCTGGGCTCGCCTCTGCTGATGCGGTTCGAACGAGGGCCGACTTTCTCCGGGATCGCGCGGTTCTCGTTCTCGATGATGAAGAGAGTCTCCGGATGCTTCTTCGGGAAGGCCTCTCTGCGCAGGGATTGCATGTCGATTGCGCCGCGACCATCGAGGAGGCTCTCGCCCATCTCAGGCGCTCCAGCTATGACGTGTTTCTCTGCGACCTGCATCTTTCTTCCGGCGGCTTCCGGGTGGATGGCCGCGACGCTGCCAGCCGCATCCTCGAAGCTGCGGGAAACCAGAAACCAGCGGTTATCTACATGACCGGCGATTTGTTGGAAATCACTCAGGGGACGGCGAGCCGCGGTGAACCCTTCTGTCTTCAAAAACCTTTCCGTATCGCTGAGGTGCTCGCTCTCTTGAGGGAGGCTCTGTCGGATGCTCCAGCGGAAACGCGCGATACCCGGTGATTCATTTCCCGTTTCTGCTGGCGCGGCCTCGTAGGCAACAGGATGTGCCCGTCCCCGATCGTCCTGTGCGATCCTCGATTTCCACGTTAGTTTTTCTTTTTTAGCGGTGTCGTTGGCTTCGCGCCCGTCGCCGGGTCCACCCCAAAATCCCACACGAAGAGGTTCATTCCATCCGGTAGTATCTCTGCCAGCGCATATTCGCCCGGGGGCAGGGGCTCGCTTAGCGTGAAGCGAAAGACGGTGGGCGCAATTTCCCATCGCTGGATCGAAATCGTATTGCGCTTTTCCTCCGACTGTCCGAAAAGACTCTTGATCGATTCCAACTGCCGCTTGTTGCCTTTGACGGTCGCTCGCACCAGCTCCACTTCCGGCCCGGATTCACCCGGCCGGCTGCTTTTCACGATCGGCGTCGTGCGGTCCGGATCCGCCGGCGCTTCTCGCAAATAAAACTCCGTTTGTCCGTTCGTCACGCGCACGCTAGCTCGGGTTCCGGGAATTTGTACGTTCTGCTTGCTGGGGACGATAGGAATGGGCGAAAGCACTTGCTTCAAATACTGTTTTTTGTCCGTCCTGATCTGTGAGCCCACCTGCCCTAAGGGCTTCACGGATTTGCCGTCGATAACAAACATCCCCTCTCCGGGCGGCAGGAAGACACCCGGGGACACCTGCAAGCTCGCGTCTACGTCCATAACCGTCTCAATTTTCTGGGCTTGCTCTTGCGCGTGGATCTTCTTGGCCAGAGCATCCTCCTCGCTCTTTTCCGCTGCCGCTACCTTTGCCGTCGCGTCCCAATCCACCAACGCAGCGGGGATCTCTTCCCAATCGCCCCGCTCCGCGCTCAGGTAGCGGACCCGCTCCCCGTTCCGTTGATAATCCCGCACCAGTTGAAAGGTACCGTCCTTCAGGACGAGCTTTTTTCCTCGCAGCACAGCAGGCACTCCCGCCTGGGAATCCGTGCCACTGGTTGGCTTCCCTGTGGGTGGCTGCTCTTGTTTGGTTGCGGCACCGCTTGTCGATTGGGCGTAACTGGTCGCGCCTGACCAGCTTGCCAGGAGAGCGCAATAGACTACTATAGCTATTCTAGGTGATCCCATCAGTGCCCTAGGGTGCGCGAACCATGCGAGCAGGTCCGGTTTGCCCCTATCGCGAGCATACCCCTGTGCCTTCCGCGCCTGCAACCTGCCGTTTTGGACGCCCCAGAAAAGCCAATGGCTCCCCAGCCAAGCCAGGGAGCCATGCAAAAAGCCAGCTTGATTCTAATGCTTTAGTGCGTGCACTTCGGAAACAGGGTCACCAAAACCATCAGATCCGAAAGCGTGAACAGCCATTGATCGGCGCTGATGCCGGCTGCTTCCGCTGCCCGCGCGATGAAGCCCAGGTGGCGGCTCTTGGCAAAATTGTGCACATGCTCGACGCAGATTCCCGTCAAGCTGGCGACCTCTGAATCGGTGAAGATTTTTTGGCTCGACTTCACGGTAACCATGGCCCGCTCCTCTTTCCCGCCCCAACTACGCTTTCATTTTCTTTGATGCTACCGCCATCATATGCGCTGCATTAATTCCTGAGCAATAGTCGTTCCGTTCTGTCAAGAAAAAACTATCCGTATAGTACTTTCTCCCCAAACCCCAGTAAATCGGGGCTTTTCCCGCATTTTTCCGCAGCTTCTATGGGTGGTACGAAGGGAAAGCAAAGGCCAGCAGAGTGGTAAAAATGTTCTACTTATGCAAACTTGTTACGGTTTTCGGTAGCGTCTCGGCAATCTCTCGCATCGGTTTCATTGCCGTTTTTCATGCGCGGCAATGAATTGGAGCTACCTATACGCGTTCAGGCTTCCCACAGTTGTTCCGCAGGGACGGAGCACGCAGAAGTTCGCGTTGCGCACGAGCAAGGTTCTCGATGATGGTCGCAAGTGATGGCTAGGTCTGATCCATC
>DATNLB010000045.1:0-4524 GCA_035603095.1 Candidatus Acidiferrales bacterium | reverse complement strand
GGGATGCGAGAAGCTGAGACCAAAGAGAATTCCCAGGATGAGTGCGATTGGTGGTGAGAACAATCCCGTGAAGGAAAGGACGAAACCAAGAGCAAAGAGAATCTTCGCGAGAGTGGGCATCGATCGGGAGAAGAATATCAGTCCGGAAGCCGAACGTCCGAGAGTATATGAGTGGCTGCCTATTTATGCGGCTTATCCGACGTGGGAGGGGGTGCCGAAAGGGCAGGCTGTGGCGCAGAAGAGCCGGGTTCGGACTTGGCGGGCGTGGAATGCGTGAGGGCGGCGATGATTTTCTCGGTGGCGGTTTGGCTGATTTGGCAGTTGCGGTCGTAGATGCGGCACTGCGCGAGAGTGTAATTGCAGCCGCAAGTGCAACCTTCGGCGTTGAATTTGTGTAGCGCGACGATTTTCTGTTCCGGCGCGAGTTTGGAAAGATCGACGCCGGGGAGCTCGGTGGCACGGACGGCGTTCTTGATGAAGATCTGGCCGGTGTCGTCGAAAGTTTCTACTTTGACGTTGCCGATGGGCAGACCGAGAAGCGCGCGGATTTCGGTTTCGTAGAGAAGCGGATCGCGGAGGCCTTCGTGTTTCTGAACGATGCGGCCTTCCGTGTCGAGCACGAACGAGGTGGGAAGAGCCGCGATGCCGCCGTATTGCATGCGGATTTCAGTTGGGGCGAGCGCCACCGGATAGTTGATACCGTATTTTTCCGCGAGAGCTTGGACGGCGGCGGGATCGTCATCGTCGACAATGAGGCTGAGAATCTGGAAGCGATCTTTGTATTTGGCCTGGAGGCCGATGAGGTCGTAAATCTCCGCCCGGCACGGTCCGCACCAGGTGGCCCAGAAATTCACAAGGACAACTTTGCCTTTGGAATCGGCGAGTGCGACGGGCTTGCCGTTGAGGCCGGTGAGCTTGAAGTCGGGGGCAGGATCGGGATGGCGCACGAACCGGATGGCGGGTTGCTGGTCCTGGGCGGCAGAGGATGAAGCAAAGGAGCAAAGAAGTAGCGCAGTAACGAGAAAAAGAACAAAGCGGGCGTGAAGGGCGCGTCCCATGGTGTCATCTATAGGAGACCACAGTGCACGCGAGATGCCAAGCGGGACGAAGGGGCAGAGAGTACCAAGCCGCAATGACGGGAAGGGAGAAGGATCCTTGGCTCGGAGGATCTGACCCCTGGACCCCTATGTTTTTGTAAAGGATGATGCGACTGGGTTTAAGGGGTGGGGGTCGGCAAAAGATATGATTCCATGGGAGCTAGGGGATAGGGGATGACTCAGTGCAAGGCGCGATGGTTGATCACTTTTTTTGGGCGGCGTGCCAAATGGTGCTGATTGTGATCCGCTTGGCGCGCACCTGATAGAGGATAGTATAGGGGGTGCCTCCGATGACCAACTCGCGAATTCCGGCGTGCGCGCCAGCGCGGCCCAGATACGGGTGATTCCTCAAGGCCTGGACGACGGCAACGATCCGCGTGGCCAGGCGATCCGCAGCATCAGGCTTGTCCAAGGCAACGTACGCGTGTATTTCCCGCAGCCGTGCGCGTGCCAGAGGAGACCAGACAATCTCTAGCGGCACAGCTCCTCGTCATCGTGATTCTTACCGCAGGCGCATCTTGGAGGGGGGAGTTCGCGGTCCGTGCCCCAGGAAAGGAGCCAAGCCTTCATATCTTCGTGACTGATGTAGTGGCCGGACTTTACCTGGCGATCTGCCTGGCGAACTTCGGCAAGCATTCTTTCCTGGTCGGTCACGTAAGATTCGACCGCATCGGAAATGAGAAAGTTGGAGCTTCGACCGGACACTTCAGCCAGCCTTGCAAGTCGCCGTTTGATTTCGGGTTTCAGCCGTATGCTGAGCGTTGTGCTCCGTGTGTTCGCCATAAACACATTCTAGCACGTTTGTATGGACCTACTCGATGGTTAGACTGCTGCGAGCAGGGCGTTTTTCACTGGCTGAAGAGAGCACAGAATGAAGTCTATGGCACTAAGGGACGGAAGAGATCAGCCTTAGGCCTGAATGCCTGAGCCACAGCGGAGGGTTATTGCTCCCACTTCCAGTTGGCGAATTGCTCGCGGAGGGTGAGTTTTTTGAATTTGCCAACGGAGGTGCGGGGGATGGCGTCGAGGAAGACGAAGGCGTCGGGGAGCTGCCACTTGGCGAAGGATTTTGCGAGAAACGCGCGCAGCTCTTCCGGTGTGGCGTGCGCGCCACCTTTCAGGACGACGGCCGCGAGGGGGCGCTCCTGCCATTTCGGGTGGGGAATGCCGACCACGCAGGCTTCTTTGACGGCGGGATGACCCATCAGCGTGTTTTCTAAGTCCACGGAACTGATCCATTCGCCGCCGGACTTCACCAGATCTTTCGCGCGGTCCACGATTTTGACGTAGCCTTCGTCGTCCATGGTGGCGACGTCACCGGTGCGGAACCAGCCATCGGCGGTCCAGCGATGGGCCTGGTCGGGCGAGTCATGGTAGCTGGCGGCGACCCACGGGCCGCGAATTTCGATCTCGCCAGAGGTGACGCCGTCCCAAGGAGCTTCACCCTCCGGACGCATCAATCGAATCTCCACGAAGGGTGAGGGCCAACCCTGTTTGGCGCGGACTTCATACTTTTTGTCTTCGGGCCAGTCGCGCATGTGCGGCCGGAGTCCGCCGGAAGTGCCGATGGGAGTCGTCTCGGTCATGCCCCAGAGATGCTTGATCTGCAAGTTGAACCGGTCGAGCCGGCGGATGAGCTCGAGAGGCGGCGCGGTGCCTCCGCAGACCACGCGGATGGGTGCATCAAATTTCCAGCGGCCAGGGTTTTTTTCAAGCGCTTCGAGGACCGCGATCCAGACGGTGGGAACGCCGCAAGCGATAGTTACGCGTTCACCGACCATAAGGCCAAGCACGCTTTCCGGATCGACACACGGACCGGGGAGAACCAGGCGCGCCCCGAGCATGGTGCATGCGAAAGGCAGCCCCCAGGCGTTGGCATGGAACATGGGCGCGACGGGCAGGACGGTGTCGAAATGGCTCATGCCAAAGACTTCGCCGAGGCCACAAGCAAAGGAGTGCAGCACCAGCGCGCGGTGGGAATAGATAACGCCTTTGGAATGGCCGGTGGTGCCCGACGTGAAGCACATGGCAGCGCCGTCGTTTTCATCGATTTGCGGATACTGGAAATCATCGCCGGCTTCGGCGAGCAGCTCCTCGTAGTTCAACAATCCTTCGGCTACGCTCCCGCAACCATACGGAACGACAATCACTTTTTCGAAAGGCGCGTCGCTACGGAACTTCTCGTAAACCGGCAGCAGGATATCGTCGATCAGCAGGAAGCGGTCGCCGGCATGCTTGGCGATGCCGGCAATTTCATGGGGATGGAGCCGTAGGTTCAAGGTATGCAAAATGCCGCCGGCGCACGGCACACCGAAGAAAGCTTCGAGATGGCCGGAGTGGTTCCACATCATGGAGGCCACGCGGTCGCCGGGCTGCAATCCGAGTTTCGTCAAAGCCGCCGCGAGCCGGAGCGCGCGCCGATAGAAATCGCCATAGCAGGTGCGAGCGAAGGACTTGTCCGGTTTGCGGGAGACGATCTCGACGCGCGGAAAAATCTTCCCGGAACGCTCCAGGATGGTGGGCAGCGTCAGCGGAAAATCCATCATGGTGCCGCGCATAAAACCTTTCGGGCGGGGAGCAAATTCAGCGCATCCTATCACTTTTCCTTCGCAAAGGGGAAAGGCGCGAGAGGGTGGCTTGGGGAAAGGCGTGTGCCGCTTCGGGACAATTTCAGTTGCAAAAGGGGTCAATTTCCGAGAGGATGCAACAGACCGCTGAAGTGCCGGTCTCGCTCCCGCGGCGGCCCCGTTTTTTCGCCTCCCTGTGAACGACTGAAGTCCCTTCGGCGCGCTCCGCGACTCGCATTTTAGGTTCCGGACAGAAGGAGCAAGAGGTGAAGAAGCTCTATATCGGTAATCTTCCGTTTTCCGCGACGGAAGAGCAGCTCAACGAGTGGTTCACGCAGGTCGGAGTAACTCCCTCGGGCGTCAATCTGATTCGCGATCGTTTCACGGGACAGTCGCGCGGGTTCGCCTTCGTTGAAGTGACCAATGACGAAGACGCGGATCGCGCCGTGAACTCCCTGAACGGTCAGAATTTCGGCGGGCGAAACCTCGTGGTGAATGAAGCACGTCCCCAGGCAGAGCGCGGCGGCAGCGGCGGTGGTGGGCGCGGCGGGTATGGCGGCGGACGCGGCAGTGGTGGCGGCGGTGGGCGTGGCGGCCACGGCGGCGGTGGCGGGCGCGGCGGTGATCGCGGCGACCGTGGAAATCGCTGGTAAGCAAGCACTCCTAGTCTGAAAGCGAAGCGCTTCGGCTCCGGTCAGGGCGCCTCAACCCCTCTCAGAGAATCCTCAGCGGTATCTCTGCGTCAATCAATCATCGTTGCCGCTCTCACCTCCGCCGGTTCAACTCGTCTAATGCGATTGCAAGGTAGCCTGCGAATATTTGCTGCCTGCGGACAAGACTTCGTGAATGGTATCGCGCTG
>DATNLB010000050.1:0-2794 GCA_035603095.1 Candidatus Acidiferrales bacterium | reverse complement strand
AGAATTTCCTCCTGAAGATGATATTCGTGCCGAATATAAAGGATGCCGCGCCTCGCGCCGGTGACGAGGCCGGCAATGATCATGCCTTCGATGAGAAGATGAGGCAGATTGGTCATGATGAAGCGGTCTTTGATGGTGCCGGGCTCGCTCTCGTCGGCGTTGCAGACGACGTACTTCACGGGATCGGGCTGCTTGCGCACCAGGTCCCACTTCATGCTGGTGGGAAATCCGGCGCCGCCCATGCCTTTCAGCTCGGCTGCTCTGAGTTGCGCGAGGACGTCATCCCAGGCCTTGGATTGAACCAGCTTGCGCACGACGCCGTACTTTTCGTTCTCGCCATAGGGATCGGCTTTGCAAGCGATGGGTGCCTGCTCGGGATGCGGCTCGTGAATGGTGTCGCCGCGAATGGCGCTACGGGCAATCTGCTCGGCGTGCGCGGCGGTGACATCCGTGAAGATGTGATCGTTTATGGAAATCGCGGGAGCATGATCGCAGCGTCCGAGACAGGAGACGTCGCGAATCTGCACGTCATCGGGATGCGAATTGCCGAAGCGGCGCTCGAGATCGGCGCGCAACTCGCAAGCGCCGTTGAGATGGCAACTCATGTCGGCACAGACGCGAATCTCCGCTTTGGGCGGCGGCACGAGATGAAAATGGGGATAGAAACTCGCGACGCTGTGGATTTGGTAGAGCGGCGTCTGTGTGCGTTTTGAAAGACCCTCGAGTTCCGCTTTTGGCAGAAAGCCGTAGCGAAGCTGGATGGCCCGAAGGTCGTCGAAGATCACGGCGCCCCGTTTCGCGCAAAAAGCGCCGGGCATGTTTTCCAAGAGATGCGCGGCGCGAAGTGGCGCGCTGAACCTCCTGCATACTACTGAGAGGCAGGTCCGCTGTAAATAGCACGCGTTGGGCTTTTCGCGACGCGGCGCGAAAAAGGCAACGCGGCCCGTTGACTTCGTCGCATCGCAAACGATATAAGCAAACAGACTCACCGGCATACCGAATGCGCGACGCCTCCAACTCCTGCATGCTTCGCGTTGTCCTATGCGTATTGTTCGTGACGGTCCCGGCGCTGCTTTCGGCGCAGAATGAGCCCATCAAATATATCGGCCCGGGTTCGTGTGCGGCGACGAGCTGTCACGGAAGCGTGAAGCCCATCGCGGGCAGCCGGATTTTGCAGAACGAATATTCGACGTGGATCATCAAGGATAAGCATAGCCGCGCGTATCAGGCGTTGACCGGAGAAGTCGGTGAACGAATGGCGCGCATCCTGAAACTGGGCGCGAAAGCGGAAGCGGCGCCGAAGTGCCTGGCGTGCCACGCGCTGAATCCGGCGCCGGAGCAGCGCGGACGCGCGTTTGAAATTTCTGAAGGCGTGTCCTGCGAAAACTGCCACGGGCCGGCGTCCGCATGGCTGGGGCCGCACACCACAAAATTGTGGGCGCATGAGAAATCAGTGGCACTGGGAATGCACGACACTCGAGACGTGATTCACCGCACGGAGAAATGCCTGGAATGCCATCTGGGAACGAAAAACAAATTCGTCGATCACGAGATGATCGCCGCGGGGCATCCGGATTTGTATTTCGAGCTGGATTCGTTTTCAGCGGTGCTGCCGCGCCACTGGAAAGTTCCGCGGGAATCGGAGCCGGGCAAAGCGGTTGAGGACGCTGCGTGGGTTGAAGTGCGCGAGTGGGGCACCGGACAGGCGGTGCAGTTGCGCGCGGCGATGGAGCGGCTGACTTGGCGAGCGAAAGGCGAACGCTTCGACAAGAAGGACGAGTGGCCGGAGTATTCGGAGCTTTCCTGTGCCGCTTGTCACCACGCGTTGGGGCCGGCGAAAGACAGTTGGCGGCAGGAACATGGTTACGTTGGGCGGCGTCCCGGCGATCCGGCATGGAACAGTTCGAGGTACGCGCTGTTCCGATTGCTGGCGAAGCAGATCGATTCGGTGAACGCGCAGGAGCTGGACCGTCAACTGCTGGCCGTTTCGAATGAGATGAGTAAGTTGAATCCGGATCGCAGTGCCGTCGCGTCGGCAACTTCCGCGGCAGCACCGCTGGCGCAGCAGATTGCGGAACGGCTGGCGACGATGCAATACGATCAGGCTGTTGCGCTGCGGATGCTGCAGCGGATTTCCGATGATGCAGAAAATATCGCCCTTGCCGACGAGCGCGCGGCAGAGCAGGCAGCCATGGCCATGGATTCGCTATACATCGCGTACAGCCGCGACGCTAAGCCCGTGAACACCGCTGAAGTCCATGCGGCCATCAATGAACTCTTTCATCAGCTCGAGAATCCTTCGTCCTACAACGCCGATCAATTCGCTTCTTCGCTTCGCCGAATCCATACATTGCTTCACTAAGCTGGCGGGCTCGCGGTAGAGTTGAGCCCTCGAAGTCTTCCGAGCCATCGATGAATCGATTCGAAACGTGGTTTTGTGGGTCGTCGTTCTGGCGATATGTGACGCGGCGGCAGCTTCTGCCGTGGATTCTGCAAAGTTCAGAGCTTGGCGAGCACGTGCTGGAGTTGGGTGCGGGGCTGGGTGCGGCGACGGAGGAACTGCGATCGCGGGCGCTACGCGTGACGAGTCTTGAGTACGACCACGCGTTTGCGGCGAAGCTCGGTTCTCGCGTTAGTAGCGCACGTGTGACGGTCATTCAGGGGGATGCGGCGACCTTGCCTTTTTCGGACGGCACATTTTCTTCGGCGATTGCGATTCTAATGCTTCATCACTTGCGTTCGAACGAGTTGCAGGACCGCGCTTTTGCCGAAATTTGGCGGGTGCTTCGCCCAG
>DATNLB010000097.1:0-2272 GCA_035603095.1 Candidatus Acidiferrales bacterium | reverse complement strand
CCGCCCTGTTCGGCTAACAGCCACTACGTGACGGGGAAAAGGAAAAAATGATTGACCGCAAGGTAATCTCGAAAACGACGTCGCTGCTGGTGGTGGGAGTTCTTGCCAGCAGCGTTCTGGTTTTGACGGTTGGGGCACAATCTCCTGCCCCGGCTGGGACAACCGCCTCGGGCGGGAAGCCTTCGGCTGCGGCCGGGGCCGCATTCCGAACCCCGCCACCGCGGATGGCGAATCGAGCCCGCGCATTTTACGGACTCGTCTGGGGAGTCGACTCCCTGAGCGTCAAAGCCGTGGAGTCGGGCGAAATCATTCGGTTTGTCTACCACGTGATAGACGCAGATAAGGCCAAGACACTCAACGATAAAAAGCTCGAACCTGCACTGATCGACCCGGACAAGGGCGTCAAGCTAGTTGTTCCGTCCCTGGAAAAAGTAGGGTTTTTGCGCCAGACGAGCACGCCGGTAGAGGGCAAATCCTACTGGATGGCTTTCTCGAATAGTGGAAGGCTTGTAAGGCGCGGCGACCGGGTTAATATTGTAATTGGGCAATTTCACGCTGACAACCTCGTGGTGGAATAGCCTTGGCCTTTCCCCAACTCCTAGCCAGCGAACGCTTCCGGAGTTTGACGCAGCGCAAAGACCCCAGATCGGGTTTGATCCATACTTCTTTAGACTTAGTGCAAAACTTTGCATAGAGGCGGCGCATAAAATGGTCCGAAAGTCCTTCGTTGTTTTCGTAATTTGCATCTCACTCGGGTTAGTCATTTCCGTATTCGCGGCAGGGGAAACGCCGACGGCGTCCAATCTTTCTGCAGCCGCTATCGTGGACAAGAATGTAGCAGCGCGAGGCGGGTTGCAGGCGTGGCGGGCAGTGCAAACGATGTTGATGGAAGGAAAGCTGGGTGCCGGAGGGAATCAACGGGCAGTTCTTCCCGTTCCAAATCAGGGCCCAAAGCCCAGTTTAAAGACGCTACAGCGGCCAGCCGATGAGATTCAACTCCCGTTTGTGATGGAAATGAAACGTCCGCGCAAAATGCGCTTCGAGCTGGTATTCAAGGGGCAGACGGCAATCCAGGTGTATGACGGGGCGAACGGCTGGAAGCTGAGGCCGTACCTTAATCGGCGCGTGGTTGAACCATATACGGAAGAAGAAATGAAGTCGGCATCCCTGCAAGCAGACCTCGATGGTCCGCTGGTCGATTACGTGGCCAAGGGCACCAAGATTGAGCTGGTCGGCACGGAGAAGGTTGAGGATCGCAATACATATAAGGTCAAGCTGACCACGAAGGACGGCAACTCGAGAAACGTATGGATTGACGCCCAGACCTTTTTGGAAACGAAAATCGAAGGGCAGCCCAGGCGGCTCGATGGCACCTACCATCCCGTGGAAGTCTACTTCCGCGATTACCGGCCGGTGGACGGCCTTGTGATTCCGTTTGTTTTGGAGACGAAAGTTCTCCCGGTGGCCAAGACTGCTGCGGGGCTCAGGGATACTCCCGTTCCAGTGGAGAGAATCACCATGGAGAAGGTCGTGGTGAATCCAAAGTTCGTTGAACCGCTCTTCACGAAACTGCAAGTAGAAGCGGCGACGATTAAACCGACTCCTGCGAAGACCAAGTAGAACCCAGCACAGGTTCGATTGACGTGTACCGCGGAGCAAAGTCCGATGCCGGGCTCCGCGGTATTTGATTGCGTGAATTGGTGTTCTCACGGCGGACGTTGAGAGTACGACAGGCCTCGTATAGATCGGGGTGGGTGCGACAGGAGCGATCACCCCGGCATATAAACATTCCCAGTTAACCTCTGCGACGGGTTGGCCTACGAAACGTTTCGCATTAGTCTGCCATTCAGTACCGGAAAAGGGCACGAATTTATCCAGAACTGCCATTATCGTGGTGCCCCGGAAGCTCGATGATTAACTCGCCTGGGGCTCGAAAGGCTCGCCCTCGGGGCTGCAGCAAACATGGGCTGGACCTCCCCCCTCCTAGCCACTAGATTTGGGTGCTTACCGGCACCTTGCCGCCTGTAGACGAGAGTTGCGGTTCGGGAATGGATGCGCCCTTCTTCTGCGTTATCGACCGCAGGGTATATACCGCCCTTCAGACTCTTCCGCCTCGCTCCAGGGTCGAAGCGTGAGGTTCTCATCTTCCGTGCAACGTTAAAGAAACAAAGGAGATAAGAAATTGGGCAATCCGCACGGCCCCTTGGTCTCGGTGTATGAGTACCGTAGCTATTGCCGCTTGCGGGGGCGCAAAGACACAACGCCCTTGTTC
>DATNLB010000785.1:0-7808 GCA_035603095.1 Candidatus Acidiferrales bacterium | reverse complement strand
TGGAGTCCGCCGATGAGCGCGCGAACCTGAAGAAACAGGCCGACGAGCTCATCGACAAGGTCAAGGAGATCAAGCAAAAGCGCGCCGAACAGCCCCAGCAGCCGTCTTGATCTGAGGGTGTGTTTCGTCTCTAATAAATCGATTTATCTATAAGGGCGACCCGCGCGGACGCCCTTTCTTTTTTTCCTTCTTCCTCTGCCTTCTCTGGGTCTCCGCGTTCGGCTTCCTTGTCCGCCCGCAGCAGTTTATTGAAAGCCGGTTCTGTATATTCTTTTACAAGAATATGTCTTGACAAGAATATTCGTTTCCAGGCATATTCGCGTTTGCCATGATGGCCACACTCAGAGCGCTGGCCGAGCCCAGCCGTTTTCAAATCGTCGAACTCTTGCGGGACGGGCCACGCCCTGTCGGCGACATGGTGCATCGCCTGCGTCTCCGCCAGCCGCAAGTCTCCAAACATCTGCGGGTGCTCAGTGCTGCCGGGCTGGTGGACGTTCGCGTGGACGCGCAGCGCCGTATTTATGCCTTGCGGCCCGCGCCGCTCCGCGAGCTGGAGGTCTGGCTGGAGCGCTACCGTCGTCTTTGGGAGGCCAACTTCCAGCGCCTGGACGCCCTCCTCGATGAGCTAAAGGCCGGCGAGCTGAAGACCAAGCAGAAAAAACGTGCACGCACCAAGCGATAGAGGAGATCACCGATGAAGAGCACCGCAAATCTAAAACTGACGACACAGGGCGACCGTGAAATCGTCATGACGCGCGCCTTGGACGCTCCGCGCCGCCTGGTCTTCGACGCCTTCACCAAGCCCGAGCTGGTCAAGCAGTGGCTACTCGGGCCGCCGGGCTGGTCGATGCCGACCTGCGAGATCGATCTGCGGGTGGGTGGCGTCTATCGCTACGTGTGGCGGTGTGACAGCGACGGAAGCGAAATGGGGATGGGCGGCGTTTATCGCGAGATCGTGTCCCCGGAGCGGCTGGTCGCCACCGAGAAGTTTGACCAGGCGTGGTACCCCGGTGAGGCAGTCATCTCGACCGTCTTCGTCGAGCAAGGCGGAAAGACCACCATCACGCAGACGGTACTCTACCAGTCGCGGGAAGCCCGCGATGCAGTCCTCAAGAGTGGCATGGAGAAGGGCGTGGCCGCGAGCTACGACCGGCTTGCGGAGCTGTTGGCCAAGCTGGAGGCTCCTGAGAAGGAGAAAGGAGCCAGCCCGTCATGAGCGAACCGCAACCCTCGCGACACATTGGTCGAAGCGTCGGCGCCGTGCTGGCGGGCATGCTTGTGGGCATCATTCTCACCATCGGCACCGATGTTGTGCTGCACGCCATCGGCGTCTTCCCGCCATGGGGCCAGTCGATGGTCGGCTTCGACGGAGCCCTCTTTCTTGCAACGGTTTATCGCACAGTCTACGGCGTCGCGGCCAGCTACATCATCGCGCGGCTCGCGCCAGACCGGCCCATGCTGCACGCCCTGGTGGGCGGCGTAGCGGGCCTTGCCGTTAGCATTCTTGGCGCCGTCGCGACATGGAACAAGGGACCGGCCTTCGGGCCCCACTGGTATCCTCTCTCCCTCATCGTGCTAGCGCTGCCGCAAGCCTGGGTGGGCGGCAAACTCCGCGTGATCCAGTTGCCCGCACGCGCTGATGCTCAATAAGGAGAAGAAATGTAGCCGCACGCACCGATAAAGGAGATCACCAATGAAGGACTCCGGAACGTTGCAGGTAACTACGCCCACGGAGCGGGAAGTCGTAATGACGCGCGTCTTCGACGCTCCGCGCCGCCTGGTCTTCGACGCTTTGACCAAGCCCGAGCTGTTCAAGCGTTGGTTCGGGCCGCGAGGCTGGTCGCTGGCAGTGTGCGAGATTGATCTGAGGGTGGGCGGCGCGTGGCGCTCCGTGTTGCGTGGCCCCGGTGGCCAGGAGATGGGCATGCGCGGCGTCTACCAGGAGATCGTGGCGCCGGAGCGCCTCCTCAGCACCGAGACCTTCGATGACTACCCGGGCGAGTCGCTCAATACGCTGGTCCTCCTCGAGAAGGATGGCAAGACCACGTTCACAATCACCGTGCGGTATCAGTCGCAAGAAATTCGCGACGCGGTCATCAAATCCGGCATGGAGCATGGCGCGGCCGAGTGCTACGACAAGCTCGCTGAGTTGTTGGCGTCTCCACAGGCTCGCGGGATGGAGCGGGGAGCAGAAGCGTGAGCGACACCCACCATCCCCGCCGCGTTCTTCGGCCGAAAAAAGCAAATTCCAGTCCTCGCGGTTCAACCGCCAAACGCAACGTCCCTCCTAAGAACTCCGGCGAATACTCCCCGCCGCCGCAGTTCGTGCTATTTCCTGGAAGTGCCGTCATCGGCGCTGGCTAACTCGGCATCAGCTGATCCCTTTTGGCACTCGGATATACCGCGCAACGGAATTCCGAGGGTATAATCGCGGCCAAATATGCCCCTCCTTCCAGGCACGCATCTTGGCCCCTATGAAATCATGACGCCCCTCGGCGCAGGCGGGATGGGCGAAGTGTATCGCGCGCGAGATACGCGGCTCGATCGCACCATCGCCATCAAGATTCTTCCCGCGCAATTTTCTTCCGATCCTGTTCGCAAGCAACGCTTCGAGCGTGAGGCGAAGACCATCTCTAGCTTAAATCATCCGCACATTTGCGTTCTCCATGATGTGGGCAGTCAGGACGGTGTTGATTATTTGGTGATGGAGTGCGTGGAGGGAGAGACGCTGGCGAAGCGCCTGGAGAAAGCGGCGTTGCCGCTCGAGCAGGTCTTGAAATTCGGCGCGCAAATCGCGGACGCGCTGGACAAGGCGCATCGGAGCGGAGTTGTCCATCGCGACTTAAAGCCCGGAAACCTCATGCTGACGGCAAGCGGCGCGAAGCTGCTGGATTTTGGACTGGCCAAGCCGGCAGCAGCTATGGCGAGCTTGGCGACAATGACGGGGACAGGGGCGAAACAATCTTCGGCGACGGAGCAGGGAACCATTGTCGGGACGTTTCAATACATGTCGCCGGAGCAGGTGGAAGGGAAAGAAGTGGATGGCCGGAGTGACATCTTTTCGTTGGGTGCGGTTTTGTATGAGATGGTCACTGGAAAGCGGGCGTTTGAGGGGAAGAGTCAGTTGAGCGTGGCGTCGGCGATCTTGGAGAAGGAGCCGGAGCCGATCAGCGCAGCAAAACCGATGACGCCGCCCGCGCTAGAGCACGCAGTAAAGAAATGCCTGTCAAAACTCCCTGATGAACGATGGCAAAGCGCGAGTGACCTGGCAAGCGAACTAAAGTGGATCGCCGAGAGTGGTTCGCAGACCGGAGTGGCGGGGCGCGCTCCGGCCGGGCGCACAAAATGGCAGCGCGCCAGTTGGCCGTTGGCCGCCACTTTTTTTCTGCTGGCAGCGGCTGGCGGCGCGGCTTGGTGGAAAGCAAGCGACAGGCGCCTGCGCCCCATGTATTTCCACACTTCGGTGCCGTTTGCAGCGAATGATTTGGCTTTGTCGCCAGACGGACAGACACTGGCGATGGTCGCCTATTCCGCGCAGGCCAACAACTACGTTCTCTGGACATATGAAATCGGGGGCCGGCAGACCAACCCGTTGCTTGGGACGCAAGGCGCGTCCTACCCATTCTGGTCGCCGGACGGCAAATTCATCGGGTTCTTCGCTGACGGCAAACTCAAGAAAGTGGATGCGTCAGGAGGACAGACCCAGGTGCTGTGCGATGCTCCCAACGGGCGTGGCGGCGCGTGGAACCGCGACGGAGTGATCGTGTTCACGCCCGATGCTCTGCAGGGTTTGTTCCGAGTGTCTTCCTGGGGAGGTTCTCCGGTTGAATTGACCAAGCCAGACGGGTCACGCTTTCAAGCCAGCCATCGCTGGCCGGTATTTCTTCCGGACGGGAAACATTTTCTCTATTTGGCATCGAATTTCAGCGGCCAATTGGAATATAACGCCATCTTTCTGGGCTCTCTCGATTCGCAGGAAACACGCTTGCTGGTTAATACCAGCGCGAACGCAGCCTATGCTGAGCCGGGCTACCTGCTGTACCTTCGGGATAACACGCTGGTGGCGCAACCGTTCGACCGGCGACGCTACGTTTTGAGCGGCGAGCCGCACACCTTGAGCGACGACGTGCTATACACCCCTCTGGTGGACCGGGCTGTTTTCAGTGTCTCCAGCGGGGCAGTTCTGGTCACGCAGACGGGAAAAGGCGCGGCCCTTTCGCAATTGATGTGGTTTGACCGAAGTGGAAAGCCGGCGGCCACGGTCGGAGTGCCTGGGTCTTACAACAATGTGCGTCTCTCCCCGGACGGGCGCAGGATCGCCACGGACCAAACCGACACGGACGGACGGAACATTGATATTTGGGTCCACGAGCTGGTCCGGGGTACGGTGACGCGTCTGACGTTTGATCCGTCGTTGGATGAGGCGCCTATCTGGAGTCCCGATGGCAAAAAGATCCTGTTCTCTTCGAACCGCAAGCAGCTCGGCTTCCACTTTTATCTGAAGAACGCCGATGGTTCTGGAACTGAGGAGGAGGCGGCCGATTTAGGCCCCGGTTTGCTGGCGAATGCCTGGGACTGGTCGCGCGACGGCAGGTATGCACTGATCCGGAAGGGAATTGAGCTGTGGTACTTCTCCTGGTCGGAGCGCGTAGCCAAGCCGCTGTTGCAGGCAAAGTGGACGGTGCGGAACGCACAGTTTTCCCCCGATGGCCGATGGGTGGCATATGCCTCGAATGAGACGGGAAGGATGGAGATTTACGTGTCTGCCTTTCCGACTGCCAACGGCAAGTGGCAGTTGTCGAGCGCAGGAGGACAGGAGCCGAGATGGCGCCAGGACGGCAAGGAGTTGTTCTACCTGTCTGGAGAGGGAAAGATGATGGCAGTGACGGTGAAGACGGGCGCCAGCTTCGAAGCCGACTCCCCGGTCGCGCTGTTTCAGACCCACCGGCGGCAACCGGTTTCCGCGCAGGACTTCTTCTCCTACGACGTGAGTGGCGACGGGCAGAGATTCCTGATTGCCACGAGAGTGGACGAGGCCAATGCTGCGCCGCCCTCCGTCTTTCTAAACTGGCCCTCCGAACTCGATAGGTAGTTGAACTCCCAGACTTGGCTTTTTGACGAAGGCTGAGCCTCCACTCCGGTCACATCAAGTTTCTCAGGGATTCTGTTCCAGCACTTTTCTGGCTGTCTCCGCGTCCTCCTCGCGAACCATCAATTTGATCCCGCCCACTAAGTTCGAGTAGAACCAATCCAGCCTCACCAGATTTTCATCGCCCAGAAACGACTCGATCCCTGCGGAATCCAGCATGCTCTTTGCGAGCAGTGCTTCCGGCACGCCGCCATATCGCGCAATCACGACGGGGCTCGGCGCTTCGTCTTTGCCGGCAGGAGCCTTTGCGGCTCCGGCGTTTGCTCCCGGCGCTTCCATCCCCCTGCTCAACATTTCCGAGCGCAACGCCTCCCTGGCCACGGCAGTCAGCGAGTCCGCGTCTCCGGCAATCTTTTCCAGTTCCCCTTCCTCCAGGCTCGCATATAACTCCGCCAAACGCCGCCGCTCTTTTTGCTCGTCGATTTGCCCCATAACATCCTCATCATAACCTTGCCGGCGCCGCTCCCTGTACTTCTTCCACGCCTTCCTGCCTGCTTATCGGGCCTCGCCTAAATGGAGGAGGGGTCACGTGGGATAGCGATTTCCAGGTAACCGCAAAACGCATTCGCCAGTTGCATCTGCCGCGGCGTTCTGCATTCCGGTTCAAAGAGCTTTGGGCTGCCCACCAAAATCACTGTCGTCATCGCCCGAGAGGTCGCTACATTCAGCCGGTTCAAGCTGTACAAGAACTCCATCCCCCGCGGTGCATCTTCCGGCGACGACGTCGTCAGCGAATAAATCACCACGGGCGCCTCTTGCCCCTGAAACTTGTCTACTGTCCCGATCCGCATCTTCGGGAGGCGTGTCTTCAGATCGGCAACCTGCGCGTTATACGGAGCCACGATCAAAATATCTTCTTCTTCGTTCAAGCTCCGCGGATTTCCAGCACTCCGAAACCACTTTACTTTCGGCTCCAGCAATCCCTTCACGATCCGCGCCACCACTTCCACTTCTTCCGCGCTCGAATTCCGATTCCCCTCATGTTCCACCGGAACAATCCACAATCCAGCCCCATCAAGCCACTTGTGATCTTCGAGCGCCCTGCTCAGCGAAATCGGGTGCGAGCGCAACTTCGCCTCGTAGAAAAATTCCGAGGTGTATTGGCAAACTTTCGGATGCAGTCTCCACGTTTCCGGCAGCAGAAATCCCAAGTCCGCCGGAATCGTCTTCCGCCCATTCAGGAGGTGTTCCAGGGCCGACTTCTCCGCCCCATCCGGATGGCTTCCTTTCGTCGGCCGTTCCAGTTGTTGCGGATCGCCCAGCAACACTAGCTTCTTTCCTGCTTGCGAGACCGCTAGCACATCCGCCAGCGACATCTGCCCGGCCTCGTCGATGAACAACACGTCTACTGCCTCGAAAGCCGCTTCCGGCGACCACAGCCACGACGTTCCACCCACAACATTCGACTTGCCGATCCTCAGTGCCTCCCACGCCTCTTCGTTGTCTTCTCTTGCAACAGCTACTCCTTCGCTTTCCTCTCCTTCATTGTCCCGATGCAGACACCGCACTTCCTCTATGTTCCTTTCGCTCGCGGCTTCCACGACATCGTCGAGCAGTTTGCGGATGACTTTGTGACTTAGCGCCGCCACGCCGACCTTCTTCCCGCGCTTCACGAGTTCGCAGATCATTCTCGCGCCCGCATACGTTTTCCCGGATCCCGGAGGACCTTGGATCGCAAACACGGAATCTTCTAGCGCCAACACGATTCGATTTGCCGTGTTCACCGCCGTCTCGGAAGCGAGCTGCTGTAACTTCTCACCGTTGATAAGCCGCGGCGGCCGTCGCAGCAGCAAGTCTCGTCCCGCGCGATAGCGGCCTGCCGCATCAAGCCCGTTTTCCGCTGCCCAAGCGCCGATCCGGTAGAGTGCCCCCGCCTGCGAATCCGTCGGCAACGGCGCGCTCCACATATAAACCGTCGGCGGATGCACCTCCGCGGTCTTCTTGGTTTTCTTGATGTCTACAACGCCCTTTGCCTGGTCGATCGTCACTACTTCGCCGAACTTCTCGTCGCCGTAGTACAATTCTTTTCCGGCACGCACATTGCTCCTCTGCGGCTCGAAGGAATAGCGATCCGTCGGCACTTGCCGGCCGGATTCCACTCGTTCCACGAAACTCATGCGCGTTAGCCCCACTCGCTCATCCAGCAAATCCTCGTCATTCATCTCCGCGTACCGATAGCCGTCCTGCCACGCTCGTTTGTCTTCGCGCCGATGCCAGCTCAAAAGCTGTGCCAAAAGCCATCGGGCGGCCTGTTCTTCTGTCCGCGCAGCCGGGTCGGCAGGAATTCCAGCGGAAAGCAGTTCCGTCAGTGCCGTCACGCGATCCAGTTTGTCTTTCAACTTTTCTGAAGGATCACCGCTTTTTTCCGGCAGCCGGCGAACTTCAATGCCGCTCGCCACCAACTTTTTCCGCTCTCCCTCCAACCAGTCCCTAAGCCTCGCGGCCGAAACGCAATCTTCGGCGTTGTACCCTTCCATCGTTTCGCGAATCTCATCCGGCAGCTCTTCCCCCATCCGCCCTAGCTCCAGCCGGTGCTCTACATAACGCATCGCCACCCGCGAACCATCCAACGGCGTCTTTCTCTCGAATCCATAAAACGCTTCCACTTTTTTCAGCGAATACTCCTCCACGCTCGCTCGAACGCCTTGCTTGTAAGCCT
>DATNLB010000235.1:0-10179 GCA_035603095.1 Candidatus Acidiferrales bacterium | reverse complement strand
AAAGACAACGTTACGTCACTGCACCGCGCGGCGATGAGTGGTCACCCCGCCGCTGTGCGGGTGCTGCTGCAATACGGAGCGAACGTCAATGCGATGGACGGCATGTTCTCTGCCTCGCCGCTTGTTTGGGCTGTCGAGGGTCAACGTAACTCGAAACATGGCGGAGCGGCCCATGTCGAAGTGGCGCGCTTGTTGATTGCTGCAGGCTCTCCCCTTGAGTGGACGCCCCCCGAGGGTGCGCCCTCAGCCGAGGGAACTTTGGAAGGGTTAGCGGAGCTACGTAAGGCAGCGGAGCGGCCTAGGGAGTAACTTCCTCGAAAAAGATGGCCCTGCAGTTTCGCAAACTACGGAGAGCGGAGTCGAGTTTGTCGCGCAGTGTAGGGCTAAAATTCGGATCGCCCTGCTAACGGATGACACTTAGCCGGAAGGCATCCGCCGACCCTAGCCCCAAGTCCCGATCTGGGAAGCCACCATGGCTTGGTTCACATGGCCGTAAGGCGGCATCTCAGAAAATGACCTTGCGCCAGGTACCCGTTTGCTTGTGCCTAAAGCTATGGCGGCCCTAAGATAGACGAGCGGCCACGGCGTCTCATCCGAAACTTCGTGTTAATTCCGTGGCCGCAAACATTCGTATCAAGTCTTGCCTATCTCTATCGAAAGGACCCATGTCCCCTGAGGGCCGCTTATGAATCTTGCTGAGTTTGTTGATGGTCACCGCGACCAGCATCTGGCGGAGCTGTACGAATTTCTGCGTATTCCCAGCATCAGCGCCAAGAGCGAGCACAAACCGGATATCGAGCGCGGTGCGAACTGGGTTGCCGGCAATCTCCGCGCCGCCGGATTCAAAAAAATTGAGATCGTCCCGACGGGTCTCCACCCGCTCGTCTACGCGGAATCTTTGGAAGCTCCCGGCAAGCCAACCATCCTCTTCTACGG
This sequence comes from Candidatus Acidiferrales bacterium, assembly GCA_035603095.1. Classification (GTDB taxonomy): domain Bacteria; phylum Acidobacteriota; class Terriglobia; order Acidiferrales; family UBA7541; genus Acidiferrum. The sequence continues at coordinate 9,243 of DATNLB010000235.1, read as the reverse complement.
GCACTACGATGTGCAGCCGCCCGAACCGCTCAATCTCTGGACCTCGCCGCCGTTCGAACCCACCGTGCGCAACGGCAATCTCTTTGGACGCGGCACCGCTGACGACAAAGGCCAGGTCCACATCCACCTGAAAGCGCTCGAATCCCTGCAGAAAGTAGACGGCAAACTTCCCATCAACGTAAAGGTCTTGATCGAAGGGGAAGAAGAAGTCGGAAGCGTCAGCCTCTGGAACTACGTACAGAAGAATAAGGAAAAGCTGAAGGCCGACGCTCTTCTCGTCTCCGATACTTCTATGCTTGGCAAGGGCGTTCCCTCTATCACTTACGGTTTGCGCGGATTGAACTATTATCAGATCGAATTGACGGGCCCGGAGCGCGATCTGCACTCCGGTGTATATGGTGGCGCCGTCCCCAACCCGCTCACCATCTTGACGGAGCTGTTCGCGAAACTTCACGACAAGAATTTTCGGGTCGCCGTTCCGGCGTTTTATGACCAGGTAGCAAAGGTTTCGAATGCCGAGCGCAAATCCCTGAATGCGCTGCCTTGGAAGAAAAAAGATTTTCAGAAAGCGGTCGGCGCACCAGGTTATTTCGGAGAAAAGGGTTTTACCACCGTCGAACGGCTCTGGACTCGGCCAACGTTCGAATTGAATGGCATCTGGGGTGGCTATCAGGGAGAGGGCGCCAAGACCGTCATCCCGTCAAAAGCCTTTGCTAAATTCTCCACCCGCCTGGTACCCAACCAGGATCCGCACAAGATCGCCAAACTCGTGGAGAAGCACATTCGAAAGCTCCTTCCCAAAACGGTCCATTGCAAGTTTGAAGTCTTGAGCACCGGAAAACCGTGGGTGGCTTCGTACCACGATCCGATTTTCAAGAAGGCACAAAGCGCATTGGAGAAGGGCTTCGGCAAGAAAGCCGTTTTCATTCGCGAGGGCGGTTCCATCCCTTTCGTAACGCAAATGCACGACACCTTCAAAGTGCCGTGCGTTTTGATCGGCTTCGGTCTGCCCGACGAAAACGCCCACGCTCCCGATGAACATATCGCGCTGGAAAATTATTTCGGCGGCATCAAGGCCATCGCCCATTTCTACGCGGATCTCGCTACTCTCTAAGCGGATTCTCGCTGTAGGGGTGCAGCACCTGCGGTGCGTGTAGCCGAACCATGCCGCGCCCCTTTTTTTCGGCTCAGACAGCCTTTTATTCTTTGAACTTTTCTCTAAATCACTGCCAGTTGCTGCCGTTGCCCCTTGCGGATTCGCCGTATGCCGCCTACGGGGGCCTTTGCAAATTTGTCATTGCCGCGTCGGTCAGCCTGATAGGGGCATTCGAAAGCCCTTTCGAACGGCCAGGGGAGGCCCCGGAACCGCATTTTTGGCGGGGATTTCCACACGCCCTTGAAAAATTTGCGTTTTTTCGGCCTTTTTTGCTATTTTTCCTTGCGTTCTGCGATTCTCTTGGCTATAGTCCCATTCGGCCCGAGTTTTTCCGCAGGGAAAACATGGGGTAGTGAGGCTCGCGGCCTGCTTCGATCGTATCGGAGTGAAAAGAAAAATCAGGAGGATAAGCAGACTAGATGGCAGCCAAGCCACTGAGCAAGACCAAGGTTGTGGGACACATCGCCGAGAAAGTCGGCACAGCGAAGAAAACCGCCGCTCTCTTCTTTGAAGAGCTGTTCAAGCTCGCCGTGAAGGAAGCCAAGGGCGCAGCGGGCAAATTCGTGATACCGGGGATCGGCCGCGTTGTGAAGGCGCACCGCAAGGCGCGCATGGGCCGCAACCCACAGACCGGCGAGGCGATCAAGATCAAGGCGAAGACCGTTGTTCGCCTGCGTCCGTCGAAGGCGTTTAAAGACGCCGTCCTGAAGTAGGCGCAGTTTCGATTGAGTTTAGGCCCCCGGCAGCTTGAGCGATCAGGCTTTCGGGGGCTTTTCTCTTTCCCGTGTTCCGTTTTACGCGGCCAGTGTTCGGTGAAATGAAACGAAGATTGCCAATCAAAGATTCTCTCGCCGAAGCGTTCCCGCCAAGAACTGTCCCCGGGAAACCAACAACTAAAAACTGAGAACCAAATACTGAAAACTGGGAACTAAAAACGCGGGCCTGCGAGCCATCAAAATAAAGATCAGAGTGTTTTAACGTAGGCGACGACGTCTTTGATTTGCGCGGGCTCGAGCGCTTCCTTCATGGGGGGCATCAGGGTGTCGCCGTTCTCGATCCATGTTGTCAGGGATTCCGTAGTGACTTTGTTGCCGTTCACAGTGAAAGTTTTGCGCTTGGAAATTCCCTTGAGTCCCGGTCCGATTTTCTTCGCGTCGCTGTCCGCGAAATGGCACATGGCGCATTTCTTTTCGAACACTTCCTTGCCCCGCGCCGCGGAGCCAGCGGCGGCTCCGGGACTCGCCGCGAATTTTAGCGATGCTTTTCTTGGCTGCTCCTGTGCCAGAACTGCTCCGGCGACAGCCAGTGTTACGATCCCAAGAACCACGTAATCCCGCTTCACGATGCCCCCTCGTCTAATTGATCGTTATCGCTCATTGATGAAGCCAAGCTGGAACCTAACTATTCTCTCCATTTGCGGTCCCAATTTCCACCCCCTACCCGTCACAAGGGACAGGTGGCTCTCCTGCACGCCCGGGACTATCGTACTTTTGACCCTCGCAAAACCGTGTGCTAACTATGTGTCCATGAGCATGGAGACCCTTACGAGGGCGTGGGAAGTCCTACAAGACGCTTATCAGGCACAGATGGAAGGCGATTACGACCGCGCCGTCGAGCTGTATCAATCGTCATTGGAACTGCATCCCACGGCCGAGGCTCATACGTTTTTGGGCTGGACTTATCATTTTCAGGGGCGCGTGGAAGAAGCCATTGCCGAATGCAAGCGCGCCATCGAGCTCGATCCGGAATTCGGCAATCCCTATAACGATATCGGCGCGTATCTGATCGAGTTGGGCCGCTTCGATGAAGCCATTCCGTGGCTCGAGCGCGCCACGGAAGCGCTGCGCTACGAGCCGCGCCACTTTCCGCATTACAACCTGGGGCGCGCGTACCTTGGAAAAGAGATGTACAGCAACGCCACACGCTGCTTCCAGGAAGCTCTGGAAATCGAGCCGCGCTACGGGCTGGCGCGGCAGGCTCTTGATTCGCTCCGCCGCATGGTGAATTGAGGAAGTGACTGGTGATTGGTGACTCGTGACTGGTGCGAAGGTCACAGTCGACGGTTCAGAGTTGAAAGTTGAAAGTTCAAAGCCAGCCAGAACCCTCCAGAAAATGACGGCGCCGTGCAGAGTCAAGACGACGGCTCCTGGGCGGATGGTTTGACGACGCGATCGTAAATCCATAAAAGTAAAGCGGTCAGCACACCTACGCCGGAAATGACCCACCAGACGCGCTGGGGCTGGTGCGCGACTTCGCCAAATTGGTGCATGACGCGACCGCCGAACCACCCGCCGACGAGCGAGCCGATGCCGATGGGCAGGAATGCGAAACCCATGTAGGTGCCTTGCTGTCCAGGGGGCGCGAGTCGGGAAATGTATTCGTAGTAGCGCGGCGCCTGAATTATCTCGCCTATCGCAACAACCACCAAGGTGGCATAGACGGCGATCACGCTGGAGCGAATAGCCAGAATCGCAAACGCGACCATCGAAATGACGGTTCCAAGAATCACAGCGCTGAAGGGCGCCATTTTCTTCGTGGCCACACTCATGGCCACGGTGAGCGCAATCACAACGAGCGGCCCCGTCGAAAGCATGCGGTCCGTGTTGGTGGCGGAATTGATGTAATCGTGGACATAGAGCGGCAGAGAGATGAATTCCTGCCAGTAGACGATCCAGTAGCCGGAAAAAATTAGCAAAAATGCCATGAATTTGGGATTGCCGAGCACCCTGACGAAATTGCGCAGAGTCTCGGCGATGCTCGCGGTATTTGTTTCTCCGGAGCGCCGGGGTTCCTTGAAGAACATGAGCACCACGAAAAACATTAGAAAGACGCTCAGAGCAGCCATGCGGAACACGATGGCGGTTGGCAGGCGTTCGTTGATTAATCCGGCGAGCCAGGGTCCGATCGCGCCGCCGATGTTCACCAAAGTGTAGTAGATAGAGTAGCCGATGGACCGGACATTCTCTTTGGAGGCCCGCGCGGTCGTGCCGACAACGCAAGGCTTCACCAGGGCGACCCCCAAGGGAGGCAGAACCAGAAGAATCGTCGCAAGAACTACCAGCGGCAAATAGCTTCGTACCGGCGCGAGCCACGAAGATCCGATCGAGCCGAGCAGGAAATACGAGCTTGCGAGGATCAGATAGGCGAGGGAGAGAGCGCGTCGAAAGCCGAGCCGGTCGGCGATGGCTCCGCCGAAGATAGCCAGAAACCATACCAGGCCGCCAAAAAGCCCAGTCAAATTCGTCGCGCGCTGCGTCGGAAAGTTGAGGACTTCGTGAAGGTAGCGGGCCAAGGAGGCAAACACTGCGTAGTAGGAGAGACGCTCGAAGAGTTCCGTAATGTTGGCGACCCAGAAGGGGCGCTCGAAGCCGGTGCGTATTTCGTTGAAGCGCTGGCTGAAACTCATTTCTCCCCCGGATGGAAGCGCAGCGATTGTACTGGAGGGAAATAAAGAAGCAACGAGAGATGGAAGTAGTGAAGTAAGGATGTGAGGAGCGGGAAGCCTTGATGGGTGCGGACGCGGTTCCTCGCACTCTCCTCGCGAGGCTCGGCGGGAGGACTGAGCCGAGAGGGGTACACACCCCCATCAAAAATGCATGAACATCAAAACAAAGGGGTTGTGGGAACAGCATTTTGTAAGTTATTGAATGAAAAAGAGATGGACGACGGGAGATTTCGTTACAGGTGACTTGTGAAGAGGCGGAGAGGCGGGAAAACGGGGACACTACCGCAGAGGAGCGCGCTTGACTTTGACGGGTTCTTTTATAACATCGGAAACACTATGACGGCCCGACCAAGAGCCGCGCTCTTTTTCTGCCTTACCTTCACCGCGCTCTGCGCTCCCGGGCTTTCCCTTGCCGAGCACCACGACAACTGGATGGAGATCCAATCGCCGCATTTTACGGTGTACTCCAATGGAGGTGAATACGAGGGCCGCAAGGCAGCCCTTGAATTTGAGGAGATTCGCGCACTCTTCCAGCATCTTTATCCGACGCTACGCGTGGATTCCGGAAAGCCGACGATTGTCTTCGCACTGAAGAATGAGGATTCCTTGAAGTTGTTCATTCCCTCGTACGGGCAAAACAGCAAGGGCATGCACCTTGGCGGGTTCTACCACCCTTCCTATGACAAGAATTTCGCGGTGATCCGCACAGATATCCGCGGCACCGGTCCGCTGGGGAATCACACTCTCTATCACGAATATACGCACGCCTACTTCCGTTATAACTTTCGCGGGCTACCGTTGTGGCTCGACGAGGGGCTGGCCGAGTATTACGGAAACACCAGCATCGAGAGCAAGGAAGCCGGCGTCGGCATGCCGAATGAAACGCAGCTCCGGACATTGAAGGAAAGCGCGCTTTTGCCCATCGATCAGCTGCTAACGATCGATCGAACTTCGCCGCTTTATAACACGCGCGAGCATTCCGGGATTTTTTACGCGGAATCCTGGGCGTTGGTTCACTACTTGATGCTTTCGCCTGACGTGCGCGACCAGGATCTGCTCAACAAGTATCTCCATGCCTTGCACGCCACCGATGACCCGATCGAGGCAGCCAAGCAGTCGTTTGGAGACCTTAAGAAATTTTCCGAAAAACTGAACGGCTATATCCGCCAGTTCAGCTTTCAGTACCAGCGAGTGCAACTGCAATCGAAGCTTTCGGAAAAAGACTTCACGGTGCGCAAGCTTTCCATGGCGGAAGGCGTCCTGGGAGTGGCGGACTTTTTGCTGCGCAGCAGTCATCTGCCCGAGGGACTTGAACAGTTGCACGAAGTTGAAAAATTGGACGGCGCAACGGCCGGTTATCACAGCGAACTTGGGCATTACCACTTGCTGAAAGCCGACTATGCCAACGCGGAAAAGGAGCTGCAATCAGCGATCGCTGCCAATGCGAATGATGTCTCCGCGCACATTGACATGGCTTTCGTGTATCTGCGCCGGGACAATTACACCAAGGAGTCCACGCCGAAAATCCGCGTCGAGCTGGAAAAAGTGCTCAGCCTGAGTCCTGATTTTGTTCCCGCGCATGCTTTTCTCTCCATTGCGTACGCTCAGGAGCCCAATAAGGACACAGACAAGGCGTTCAAGTCGGCGCGGCGCGCCTCCGAACTCGAGCCCGGCAATCTGGCTTACTTTATTGATATCGGGAAAGCTTTGCTGGCCGCCGGGCGCATCCCGGAAGCGAGAAAAATTGCCGAAACGGCTCATAAGGTTGCGACAACCACCGGCGACCGCAACATGGCTACGAGCTTTACCAAGCAGATCGATTACAAAGTGAATCACCCGCAGGAGGCCCCCAGCGCCAAGTCCGCGGAGGCGGATCCCGCTGCCCGCGACGCCTCTGCGGCTGAATCAACGGAAGGCCCAGTCCACGCGGAGGGAAAAATCACGGAATTGCTATGCGGACACCCGCCCGAAGTTCTTCTGACGCTTACGACGGATACGAATTCCTTGCTGCTGCACGTCGCAGACATCGCGAGAATATCAATTCAGGATGGGGCCAAGGCCAACGATGCCACGCAGCTTCCCTGCTCCAAATGGAAAGATCGCGGCGCGAAGATAGACTACCGAGCAATGTCTTCCGGTATGGCCAAAGGCGAGGTAGAAAGCATTTCTTTGGAGTGAATTGCTTTTTGCCGTGGTGTGTATTTTTCAAGGGGCGGGGGCGGTTCGTTCACTCATCTTTATCGCGGTACTCGCCGGGAACATCATCTTGGGGGACTTCGTGCGTGTGAACTTCGCTCTCGTCGGCGTCGCCAGCGTCTTGCACGCCCTTCACCGCTTCGGCCTCGAACGTGTTTCCTTCCTCGAGCAACTCGTCCACGCTCTGGGAATCCGCACCTTCGATGCTGGACAATCCCTGCAAGGCTCCGGATTGTCCGCCTGAGCGTGCTGCCAGTCCCTCCGGTGCATATGACACGGAATCCACGGTTTGGCTTTTTCCCCGAACTCGTATCTTAGCGGCGCGCGCGGTTTTCCCGACAGCAGTTTTCCTGACGGCGGCTTTCGTTTTCGCTGCAGCCTTTTTCGGAGCCGCCTTCTTTGCTAGCTTCACCTTGCGCGCCTTCTTGACCGGCTTCACTTTCTTGCCCGCGATTCTCTTCGTCTGTTTCTTGCTGGTTTTCTTTTGGGGAGCCATAGGCGCAGTGTACCACCGGTCGGCCATTCCTAGCGCTTGGGCCAGCCCCGATAAACGCGGAGACCGGAGAGGAGGACATTGGTGTCGAGGAAAAGCCGGCCCATGGGCGGTGGGGCACAGCCGAGACGAGTTACCAGAGGAGGGGGAGGAGGCGGGAGCGGGTGCGGAGGCAGTAGTCGGAATAGCCGGGGAGGTCGCGGCATAACATTTTTTCTTCGTTGAGGAGGCGGAGGACGATCAAAGGGATGACGAGGAGAAAGCCCGGAAGCGCCCACCAGGAGCCAAGCGCCGGAGACATGAAGAGCAGCATGAGAACAGCGCCGCAGTACATGGGATGGCGGACCAGCCGGTAGGGTCCAGTGGAGATGACGCGCTGCCCTTCTTCGACTTGGACGGTGCGAGAAGCGAAACTGTTTTCTTTCATGACCCAAAGGGTGATTAGATAGCCTGCGAATACGAAGAGTTGGGAAAGAATCGCCAGCCAAAGCGGGACGCGCGACCAGCCGAAACGGTAATCCAATCCGGGGAGCAGCAAGGACGCAAAGACAACCAACCGGGCCCATCGAATGATGGTTTTCTGCTCGCTGATCTTTTCCTCGGTACGCAACCTGCGCTCAATCAGTTGGGGATCGCGCTTCATGAAATACACCGAGGTAGCCGGCATGGGAAGGAACAAGATGGCCATGAAGACCCATCCCTGCCAATAGCGGAAAGAACCGGCGGGGACGAAAAGAAATACAGCGACGAAAACGAAGGCAACGAGGGTGCGCAGGATGAGCCGCGTCGTGAGACCGCGTGGGGTGGACATAAGTTTGGCCGTTTATGAGAAGGACAAGGAGAGAGTAGCAGAAAGGAGCTATTCGGATTCGCGGCGGAGAACGGAAATGCCTGGGCGCAGGAGCAGGTGAAGCGAAATCGGATAATTGAAATTCGAAAAGCGAAACTTGGGACATAGGGATCGGACGCGGCTGGGTTCACCTGCGCATAGCCTGAAGCTGGTGCCACTGGTGTGCTAGCATCGGGGATTGCGCGTTGGGTGAGGGACAAGGTAGATGGCGGGGACGATGAAGGCGTTGCGGAAGATGCAGGCGGCGAAGGGCTTGCAGATGGACACGGTCGCGTTGCCTTCCATTGGGCCGACGGACGTGCTGGTGCGGGTGAAGACGGCTTCGATTTGCGGGACGGATCTGCACATTTATGGGTGGGACCGCTGGTCGCAGGGGCGCATCAGGCCGCCGGTGACGCTGGGACATGAATTCTGCGGCACGGTCGAACGGGTGGGCGACGAGGTGCGTGCGGTCAAGCCGGGGGATTTCGTCAGCGCGGAAATGCATGTAAATTGCGGGCATTGCCACCAGTGCCGGCTGGGGCAAGCGCACATTTGCCAGAACCTGCGCATCATCGGGATCGATCAGGACGGAGCGTTCGCGGAGTTCGTGAAGATTCCGGCGACGAATATCTGGAAGCTGGACGCGGCGATTCCCGAGCACTATGGGGCGATTCTCGATCCGCTGGGGAATGCGGTGCATACGGTGCTGGCCGGGCCGGTGGCGGGGCAGACGGTTTTGGTTACCGGCTGCGGGCCGATTGGATTGATGGCTATTGCGGTGGCGAAAGCTTGCGGAAGCTCGACGGTTTTTGCGACGGAAACAAATGAGAAGCGGCGCGCGATGGCGAACAAAATGGGCGCGGACGTGGTGCTGAATCCCGCGGCGGAAGATGCCGTTGGAAAAATTCTAGCGGAAACGAATGGCACGGGAGTCGATGCGCTGCTGGAGATGTCCGGGAATCCCACTGCGATTCAGCAAGGATTTAAAGCGCTACGAGCAGGCGGGCGCGCTTCGCTGCTGGGGATTCCGACGGAAAATGTGCCGCTGGATCTGGTGAACGACGTGATTTTCAAGGGCGCCACGGTGCAGGGCATCTATGGGCGGCGTATGTACGAAACGT
>DATNLB010000783.1:0-2645 GCA_035603095.1 Candidatus Acidiferrales bacterium | reverse complement strand
CTCGTGCATTGGCCATTCGCCCTCTCTAGCGCGAGGGAGGAGAAAATTCCTCGTAGTGGACGAGTAGTTGCGTTACCGGACATCTCTAACAATGTCGGCCCCGTCAAGCACTTTTTGAAGACACTTCTTTCTTTTCACCTAAAAGAGTTTTTCTCTTTCGTTTTTTTTCGTTTTCTTCTTTTTCCCTGCATCGACGACCACGGCTCGTTTGTAATCTTTCGGCCGGCTTCAGTCCGACCTAAACATCTCTTCGATCCGTACTTCGACCATGATTACTAGTTCAAACTCCCTTTTCAGGGAGCGGGATGCCCAATCAAGTGCACGGCGTTCTACTTCACGCCATGTCCGGTAACGAGCTGTCCCGCGTACGAACCGAACTCGAACTTCCGTGAATATTCACAACCATTCCGCCACATCCAGTACAAGCGAACTCCAAGGCGCCGCCCCATCGCTACCTTGGCAATGCTCCTGTGTCGACGCATCGCCAAGTGCATGTACCGACGTCGCCACTGCGGATTGCATCGTGCTGCCGCCTGGGCGGCCTCTACCAACAAGAAGCGCAACAAGGAATTGCCTTGCTTGCTGATGTGCCCCAGCCGTTGCTTGTGAGCACTGGAGTCCTCACTCGGAATCATCCCCACGTAGGTGCCGACCTGTTTGCCACGTTGAAACCGAGTTGGATTTCCGATGATCAACACATAAGCGAGGGCCGTAAGCGGACCAACACCAGGGTGCGTCATCAGTCGCTGTACCTCGGGTCGCTTCTGGGCTTCCCGCTCGACAGCTGCGGTTAACTCCTCAATCGTCGGATTCATGCGGTCCAACAGCTCCAACAACTCTTGCCGACGTCGACTGGCCCAGGGAGCTAACGCCAGCTTCTCTAACTGCGCTCGTCCCTGTTCGCTGAACAGCTTTTTCTTCCAGCGATAGCCCTCGTTCATGGCCAACGCCTGCAACTGATTCATGATCCGCGTGCGCATCTGCACCAACCGATGCCGGTGCCACAACAGTTGTCGCAGATCCCGATTCTCTGGATCCGGCACCCAGATTCGAGGAAAGTTATTTTCCAGCATCAGCCAGCGCAGGAGTCGAGCATCATAGCGGTCGTACTTCAGCTTTTTCACCCGCTTGGCCTTGATCTCTGCGGGATCCCCGATCCACAGCTCGAATCCTAATTCAGCCAGTAGCCGCTCGAACCAACGCGAATATCCGGTAGCCTCCATTCCTATTCGCACGCTGATTCCTCGCTGCTTCAGGTCGCGATAGAATTTCTCTGCTTGTCCATCGCTGTGGTTCAGTTCCTGTTCACCACACTCACCAGTCTCCTCCATTAAAAATGCAATCGCCTGAAAGCTCGGGTGGTAATCTACGCCTATAATCATCATGTTCGGCTCCTTTCTCCGAGCTATGGTCGTCGAATAACCACAGTCTACTCGGGTCGAGGAGCCGACATTGTTATGCAATCAAGTGCCGATCACTGGCCAGAAACGGGGTTATGGGAAGTGAAACGTGGGTTCTGGGTGGATTGTTTGAATGTACAAGTCAGGAGGAGCGCTTGGTGTACAAATGCTGAACTCAGCGACCACGCTGATTCAGAGACAACCAAGGAGGCTCCCCCATGCAGACTATGTATTACATCGGACTGGATGTTCACAAGAAAAAGATCAGCTACTGCGTAAAGGATGGAAGTGGCCACATTCACGCGGAAGGTGCGATACCCGCTGCGAGAAGCGACCTAGACCGTTGGATGAAAACTCTGCCGGCGCCTTGGACAGCGGCGATGGAAGCCACCATCTTCACTGGTTGGATCTACGATCATCTGAAGCCACATGCAGCTGCCCTGAAGGTGGCGCATCCGCTGATGCTGCGTGCCATCGCCGCGGCCAAGAAGAAAAACGATCGCATCGATGCCAACAAGATTGCTGACTGCCTGCGTTGTGATTTTCTACCGGAATGCTACATGGCCTCGACCGAGATTCGCGAACGGCGGCGCACTCTGCGTTATCGCAATCTGCTCGTCCACCAGGCCGTGCAGCTAAAAAATAAAATCTCCGGTCTGCTGATGGAAGCGGGCGTGAGCTATAACAAACAGAAGTTGCACAAGGTGGGCTACTTCAAAGAGCTCCTGGCAATCAACCCAGACATCAATGAGGGGCTGAAGCCACTGCTTCGGCTGTGCCGGGAAACACTGGTACGCCTGCAGAAGACAGAATCTGCCCTGGTACGGTCACTCCAGCGTGATTCGTTGTTAGCCGAACGCGTGCAGCGACTCATGACCATTCCTGCCGTCGGCCCGATCACGGCATTGACCTGGGCGCTCGAAGTTGGCGACGTGAAGCGTTTTTCATCGATCAAAAAAGCCATCAGTTATTGCGGACTGTGTGGTGCCGAGAAGAGTTCGGCAGACACCGTCAAAAGGACGCCTATTTCCAAGCAACGCAACAAACACCTGCAAAGCGTGCTGGTGGAGGCGGCCAAGATGGCACCGCGCCTCAGTTCCGAGCTGGCTCTGATCTACGACAGGGAGAAGCAGAAAGGTAATGCGAACCGCGCCACCCTCGCGGTGGCGCGGAAGCTGGTGGCCTATCTAGTTGCCATCGATCGCAGCCAGCGAGATTTTCTGGTAGTCGGGAAGGAAAACTGCG
>DATNLB010000731.1:0-4413 GCA_035603095.1 Candidatus Acidiferrales bacterium | reverse complement strand
TGGAACGAAGTCGAGGCACTCTACGACAAGTTGAAAATGGCGCCACAAGTGCCCAGCATGGCGTCGCGCGTGGCGGTGCCCGTGTATCGCGGCGGGCGGCAGGTGGGCAAGGCCACATCAACGACGTGGTCGCCGACGCTGAAAAGAATGATCGCGCTGGCTTGCGTGAGTCGCGAGCATTCCGCAGCCGGCACCACGCTCAGCATCGAGATGACCGTGGAAGCCGTACGGCAAACGGTTTCGGCAAAGGTGGTGCCCCTGCCGTTCTTCAATCCGCCAAGGAAGACTGCGGTACCGGTGATTTAGAGCTTAGCTATGGCGAACGGCGACCCTTTCGCATCTCCCATTGAATGGAAAAACATAAAGACTTTTTTTCAAGGGCTTTCCCCTATTCTTTCGACCTTTGCTGCCACACACAATCTCGCAATCGACGAGTACTACCACGAATCACCCTCGTGGACATTTCGGTTCCGGCATCCAAGGGGCGGTGCGGGCGGTATTCATGTGGAGCGTGTCGACGATTCCACGATTCGAGTTGGTAGCTCTTGGTACATCGATGAATTTGAGAATTTTACTCGCTATTTGAAATCGGATGAAGGCAGCGACCTGATCTTGGGGGCAATCGACGTACGCGAACTTCTAGAGGAGAAACTGAAGGATATCGTGACGTGGAACAAGAGCGACATGACCGCGTTTCCTGATTACGAGAGATTTTGGTCTCTTTACAGCAGAGAAGAATGGCTGCAAATGTCACCGATTGAACGCCTTCCCAAACCCAAGCTCTAGGGTCGCTATGGAGCCAGGCGGTTGTATTTCTTGAGGACCTCACGGAGGCGGTCGTGAGGGAGCGCGATGACTTTGTGATTCTCGATGCCGGTCATGGTCTCGGCGGCGACCATGGCGTTGATGATGGCTTCTTCGGTCGCCTGGACGGTGGCGGCGAAGACGGGCTCGATCTGGTCGTTGGGAAGCATTTTCAAATCGACGACGTGGTCGGCAGCGGCGGCGCCGGGATTTGCGGTGGAGAACGCGATGAAAATGTCGCCGGAGCCGTTGCCGGAGATGCTGCCGTTGCGTCCGAGCCCGAGAGAAACGCGGCGAGCGAGGCGCTTCAGTTGATGTGAAACGAGCGGCGCATCAGTGGCCACCACAACGATGATGGAACCGCGGTCCGATTCGTTGAATGAGGTGGAAGCGTACGCGGGATTTTCTGGAATTTCCCTGCCGGCCGGCACGCCAGCGATGCGGAGATTTTTGCGCGAGCCATAGTTGCATTGCACAAGGACGCCGACCGTGTAGGCACCTATTTTCGATTCGATCTTTCGCGAAGACGTGCCGATGCCGCCTTTGAATTCGTTGCAGATCATTCCCGTGCCGCCGCCGACGTTGCCTTCTTCGACAGCGCCGCTGTGTGCGGAATCGATGGCGTGGAACACATGCTCGGGTTTCACATGAAAACCGTTGATGTCGTTGAGCCAGCCGTCCCAAGTTTCTGCGACGACGGGGAGCGACCACCAGTAGCCGGTGGGATCGGGCTTGCCGTGAGCAACACGCCACTGAATGACGGCGTCGCGGACGACGCCGACGCTGTGCGTGTTGGTGATCATCACAGGACCTTCGAGAAAACCGGATTCTTCGACCCAGGTCGTACCGGTCATTTCGCCGTTGCCATTGAGCGACCACCATCCAGCAAATACGGGATTCATCATGGAATCTGTGCCCCGGGGGAGAACGGCCGTGACGCCGGTTCGGACCGGGCCATTGCCGATATCGCGCTTGCCTTCGCCGGAGATGAGAGTGGTGTGACCGACAGCGACGCCGGAAACGTCCGTGATGGCGTTGAGCGGACCGGGCGTGCCGTCAAAAGGAACACCCAGATCGCGGGCGCGGGGCTTGGCAGGCGGAGTCGCCTGAGCCGCGGCCCACGAAATTGCCGAGAGCGAGCAAAGAAGAATGGCGAGAGCGCGAAAACAACTTGAACGAGTCATGGTTTGTTCTTCTCCCAGGGAGAGTACGCGGAACGCAGCAATTTGGTGTTTTTCTCCACGGCCTTTTCGAGCAGTGCAGCTTGCTGCGCCGCCAATTTCCAGTCGCGCTTTTCCACGGCTTCGGTGAGCCCGGGGAATTCCAAGTGCGCGTAGGTATAGCGCGAAGAATAAAGAAGATGCTGAAACCATGGGCGGCCGGGAATGCCCGCGGGATCGAGCCAGTTGGATTCGACCTGCAGCATTTGTTCGTTGAGATGTTGAATTTTCTCCGGCGATGCCGAGCCTGACAGAAGATCGTGAGCGACGGTGTCACGCAGAATGTTACCCGCTTTTTCGAACTCGGCGATTCGAACGCGAAGCCGCTTCACCGGAAGACGCCGCTGCTCGGTTTTGTTCTGTTGTTCGAACTCGCGCAGGAATTGTTCCAGCGCAGAAGCATTGAAGCCGAAATCAAAGGGAAGAATGTCGGCGTTGGCGAGACGCAGCGCGACAAGTCCCCAGATGCGAGTGAGGGCCACGTGGTATTCGAACGCGGGATCACCGATGTGCGACATCCAGTAATGATCGTCGTACATCGAGTGATAGACGCCGTAGTCGCCGTCAAATCCCAGATTGATCACCGGGCGGCCGAGATGATTCAGAAACACCGTGTGATCGGAGCCGCTGCCGATGCGCGTTTCGACGAGGGCGCTATCCAGCGGCGGGGTGCTCGCTTTCGAATCGCGCATCGCGGTGGCGCGCCAGGCTTCGTACAGAGATTTTCCGGAAGGCGCGCGAACGTCTTTGGAGGCTTCCACGAGCATTGGGGCGAGAGAAGCTACTGCGGAGGGCGAGAAGCTGAGGCCCTCGGGACCCGCGGTAGTGACGGCTCCGGCGACGGATTCATCCACGTTGAGATACGCGACGAGTTTTTTCTTCAGGTCATCGGCGAATTGCTCGCCCCATTCGGTCGAGCCGGTGAGAGCGTATTCTTCGCCATCCCAACTGCAGACCACGATGGTGCGGCGCGGGTGGATACCACGCTGCTTGAGTTCGCCGAGGGAACGCGTGAGCTCCATCATGGAGGCAGTGCCGCTCGAAGGATCCACACCGCCGAAGACCCAGGCGTCGCGATGGTTGCCGAGCAACACCCATTCGTCGGGAAGCTCACTGCCGCGAATGCGCGCTTCGACCACCGTGTAAGGCTGCATGCTGGTGTCCATGTCCACTTTCACGTGAACTCTTACGGCGCCGGCGAAGCGATACGTGATGGGTAAAGCGCCCTGCCAATCTTTCGGGGCTTCAAGACCGTTCATGTTTTCGAGAAGCGGCTTGGCGTCGCGCCACGAGAGCGGAAGTGCCGTAATTTTGGGCAGCGAACGCGCTTCTTCCGGTGCGATGCGCTTTGCGCCGGGGACCGAGGCCCAGCCGGGCGTGGTGGGATCGCCGGGAACGATGTAATCGTAAGTGATCGCGCCTCGCTGAATGTGACTCTCCGGGCCCCAGGGGCCATCCGGAAAAACTTTTCCTTTCGTGTAGCCATCTTCGGCGGGATCGGAATAAATGAGCAGAGCGGCTGCGCCTTCGCGCTCGGCGGTGAGCGCCTTGAATCCGCGATAGCTGTAGGGATTCGAATAGCGGACGAGAACGATTTTCCCTTTCACGCTGATGCCGTTTTTCCGAAGGAGATCGTAGTCTTCGGGATTGCCGCTGTGCGCGTAGATGACTTCGGCGGTGACGTCGCCCGATGCGGAATAGCCAAAGTAAGAGCCGGAGACGGCGGGATTTTTTGTTTCCGGATCGGCGTCGTAAGCATCTTCGTGCAGAAACGCAGTGAAGTGGACCGGCTCCGTCATTTCAAGCGAGATGCTGCGCGGGCGGGAGTGCAAGACATCGTAGCGGCGAAGCGTGACGTCTTCCCATCCTTGCTTGCGCCATTCGTCCGCGACGAAGTCCGCGAGCTGATTGTTGCGGTCGGAAGCGGCGGGGTGAGGTTCCGCTGTGAAGGTGCGGTGCCATTCGCGAGTTTTGTCGGGAGACGGAATTGATTGAAAAGTGGATTCAAGTTGGTGCTCTGCCGCGGCGTGCGGTGGAGAAAAACCTAGAATCGGAGGGGGCGGTTCGGACTGCTTCCGCTGAGCGGAAAGCACGAAAGCAAGAACGAGGAAGGAACAGAAGAAGGCGTAAAGATTGCGAGAACGAAGTGGCATCGCTATTTTGTGCTCCACAAAAAACGACCGCGCAGACAGCGACGAAAGAGAACGGCCAGACAGCGTATCAAGATGGAAACACTTTTGCCAAAGCGGATTGGAGCGCGCGAGCGATCAGCGCACATTCCTCTGCCGAGATCGTGAAGGGTGGAGCGAGAAGTATGTGATCGCCGCGGAGGCCATCGACGCAGCCTTGCGTGGGATAGGTGAGCACGCTTTCTTCCAAACAGGCCTGG
>DATNLB010000770.1:0-3115 GCA_035603095.1 Candidatus Acidiferrales bacterium | reverse complement strand
AGAAAAAGGAACGCCGGGCTTCCGGCCGGGAAAAAAAGAAAACAAGCTGGGGATGCGCGCGAGCGACACCTCGGAAGTGATTTTCAACGATTGCCGTGTGCCGCAAGAAAACTTGCTCGGGCCGGAAGGCGAAGGTTTTACGGGCAGCTTAAAAATTCTTGATGGCGGACGTATTTCGATCGCCGCGCTGGCCCTGGGAATGGCTCAGGGTGCGCTCGAAGCGGCCACGAAATACGCGAAGCAGCGAAAGCAGTTTGGCCAGGCAATCAGCGAGTTTCAGGCCGTACAGTTCAAATTGGCGGACATGGCCACGCAGGTGGAAGCAGCGCGGCTGCTCGTCTACCAGGCCGCGTGGCTCGCGGATAAAAAGGACGTGCGCTTCACCCGCGAAGCGAGCATGGCCAAGCTATTTGCAAGCGAAATCGCCGTCCAAGTGGCCAACGAGTGCGTGCAAATTCACGGCGGCTACGGGTTCATCAAGGATTACCCCGCGGAGAAATATTACCGCGACGTGAAGCTCTGCACCATCGGCGAAGGCACCAGCGAAATTCAGAAGTTGGTGATTGCCCGGCAGCTCCTCGGCAAGAAATAATGGGCAGATGCGCCTGGCCTTTTCCAAAAGCTCGACAGGAAAAATATGACTCTGCCCGTTGAAACATGGGCGGAACAAGTGCGCGCGGGCAATGTGCGGGCGGTGTCTCGCGCGATCACGGCGATTGAAAATCATCAACAGGAAGCGGAAGAGCTGTTGCGGCTTCTTTTTCCGCATACAGGTCAAGCCTATCTGACGGGCGTTACGGGCGCACCGGGAACGGGAAAGAGCACCCTTGTGGACCGGCTTGCGGCTTATTACCGGAAAAAGCAGGAGCAGGTTGGGGTAGTCGCGGTAGATCCGACGAGCCCCTATTCGGGCGGGGCGATTCTTGGCGATCGCATCCGCATGCAAGGCCATGCGGGGGATGGCGGCATGTTTATTCGCTCGATGGCGACCCGCGGCTTTCTCGGCGGCCTGGCGCGAGCAACCGCGGAAGTGGCGCTGCTGCTCGATGCCGCCGGGAAGAAGCAGGTACTCATCGAAACCGTGGGCGTGGGCCAGGACGAAATCGATATCGTGCGACTGGCGGACTGCGTGATCGTGATGCTCGTGCCCGGGATGGGAGACGACATACAGAACATGAAGGCGGGGTTGATGGAGATTGGCGACATATTTGTTTTGAACAAAGCGGACCGCGAGGGCGCCGACCGCCTCGAGCAACAACTGGTCGCGATGCTTTCGCTGGTGATGCCGCGAGATGGCTGGCATCCGCCGGTGGTGCGCACGGTGGCCACGGAGAACAAAGGCGTGGAAGGGCTCGCGGAGACGGTGGCAAAGTTTCGAATTCATTTTGAGGCCAGCGGGGAGCGGCAGCGAAAGCACGTGGAGCATTGGAAGAACAGATTGATCGAGCTGCTCGGATCGCGGCTTTTGGAGCGTGCGCTCGGCGGTGCCGGAGGAGAGGCGAGGTTGGCGGAGCTCGCGGGAGAGGTGGCGGACCGAAAAAAGGATCCGTTTACCGCCGTGAACGAGATCCTCAAGAGCAGCGGCCTTGCGAAGTGACGAGTCCACGGGATCGCCTCAGAATTAGGATGTAACGATGCGAAGCGGAGTTATAGGGGCTTTAGCCGCGATTTCCAGGGAGAAAATAGGAATGGCAATAAAGAAGCCGAAAAAGTCAAAGAGCGCCAAGGCCGATGACAGGGCGGCAATCGGCATCATGGGCGGCAGCGGACTTTATGAGATGAACGGGTTGACGAACACGCGGGAGATACGCATCAAAACGCCCTTCGGCGATCCTTCCGACGCGGTGGTGCTCGGCACGCTGGAAGGGAAACGCGTGGCGTTCCTCGCGCGGCACGGCCGCGGACACCGCATTCTGCCCGGTGAAATCAATTACCGGGCGAACATCTATGCGATGAAGTTGCTGGGCGTGGAGCGCATCATTTCCGTGAGCGCGGTCGGATCGCTGAAAGAAGACTTGCAGCCCGGGGAATTTCTCGTTCCCGATCAGTTTTTTGACCGGACCAAGAACCGCGCCTGCACCTTTTTCGGTGATGGTATCGTCGCGCACATCGGCTTCGCGCATCCGACGTGCGGACGGTTGTCCAGCGTGCTTGCCGATGCTTGCGTCCACGAAGCCGTGAAGGTGCATCGCCGCGGGACGTATGTCTGCATCGAAGGGCCGCAATTCTCGACGCTTGCGGAAGCGCAGGTAAATCGGGAGTTGCGATTCGAAGTCATCGGCATGACCAACTTGACGGAGGCGAAGCTGGCGCGCGAAGCGGAGATCTGCTACGCCGCGATCGCGATGATCACGGACTTCGACTGCTGGCATCCGGAGCATGAATCGGTGACCGCTTCGCAAATTATGGCCACGCTGGCGCAAAATGCGGAAAATGCGCAAAAGGTTCTGCGAACTGCGGTTCGCGAGATGCCGACGAGCCGGTCATGCAAGTGTGGAGCGGCGCTGCAGCATGCGCTGGTCACCAACTTGAAGATTGTTCCCAAAGCCACCAAGAATCGGCTCGCCGCCATTCTCGGAAAATACGTTTCCTAGGAGAAATTCGTGTCCCTACTGGTTGTGGGTTCCGTGGCGTTCGACGCGGTGGAAAGCCCTTACGGAAAGGTGGAACGCACGGTCGGCGGTGCAGCGACGTATTTCGCCGTGGCTGCCAGCTTCTTCGCTCCCGTAAGTCTCGTCGGCATCGTGGGCGACGATTTCACCCAGGAGGACGAGAAAATCTTTCACGGCCGGCATATCGACACGGACGGCCTGGAGAGAGCCACGGGCAAGACCTTCTTCTGGGCCGGGCGTTATTCCCAGAACTTGAACGAGCGGGTAACGCTGGGAACGGAACTGAATGTGTTCGCGGAGTTCAAACCGCGGCTGCCGGAAAAGTACCGCGCGTCAAAGTACGTTTTCCTGGCAAATATCGCTCCGGATTTGCAGCGGGACGTCCTGCACCAGGTGAAGAAGCGCCCGAAGCTCGCGGCCCTGGACACCATGAACTACTGGATCGAGCGCTCGAACGCAGAACTGCGCGAGACTTTGAAGCACGTGGACATCCTGATGATCAA
>DATNLB010000551.1:0-4580 GCA_035603095.1 Candidatus Acidiferrales bacterium | reverse complement strand
CCGCTTCCAGGCCAGTTCCGGAAATCCAAGTCTCTATGCAGCCGTTCCTTCCACAATAGCAGGCGAAACCGGGAAACTCCTCGGGGCGCATCCACGGCAAAGTGTTGTGTCCCCATTCACCCGCAACGCCATTCGAACCGCCATGCAGACGGCCATCCACGGCGATTCCCCCGCCGCAGCCAGTGCCCAAGATGACAGCGAAAACCACGTGCTTCCCCGCACCGGCGCCATCGGTTGCTTCCGAAACGGCCAGGCAGTTCGCGTCATTCGCGCATCGCACTTCGCGCGCCAGCGCGCGGCTCAGGTCCTTGTCAAACGGTTTTCCATTCAACCACGTGGAATTGGCGTTCTTCACCAAGCCGGTCTTCGTGGAAATGGTCCCAGGGATTCCCATGCCCACGGTGGCGCTGCGGCCAAGTTTTTTTTCGATTCCTTCGACGGCTTCTGCAACCGCACGCACCGTGGCTTCGTAGTCGAAACGCGGCGTAGCAATGCGATGGCGGTGCAATTCCCTGCCGTCGCGCTCGAGCGCCACGAATTCCATCTTGGTACCGCCAAGATCCACGCCAATGCGAATGTGGTCTTCTCGTTCCCCAGTTCCCGGCATGGTGAAGCCTTCCTCCGACGCGGAGGTAGTCTACACCGCAGCGATTCGCCAAGAATGTATGTATTTCTGAGATTCCTGTTCGATGGGGCTTGAAGATTTGTACAGCTATTCGTCGCCGCGGATCTGCCACCAATCGAGGCGTTCGAATTCGGCTATCTTTTCGGAGCCGTGTTCCTGATACCAGCGGCTCCAGGCGAGCGCGTCCGCAGGCAGATTTTCATCCGTAATTTCCTGCAGCGCGAGGAAAGTCCAGCTTCGTATTTGGCCCGTTGTGCGGGGATTCATCGCCAGATCGATCAGCTTCGGCACCATCCTCATGCGCTGCTTGCGCGTGAAAATTCCGCAATCGGAAATGTTACAGCCCGCGCGGTCGCGGACGCTGTTGGCGGGATCTTCGGTGAACGAAGTGAACAGCTCATCGAGAACTTCATCTTTGCCTAGAAAACGCATGCCCTCGACAGCCCATTGCCGCACGCCAGCGTTTTGATCGTAACGGGCATAATTTGCGAGCACGCCGTGGATGCGTTCGTAGTCGACGGCCCGGCCCGCGAGCATGCCGAGATAGTAGAT
This sequence comes from Candidatus Acidiferrales bacterium, assembly GCA_035603095.1. Taxonomy (GTDB): domain Bacteria; phylum Acidobacteriota; class Terriglobia; order Acidiferrales; family UBA7541; genus Acidiferrum. The sequence goes on along the minus strand of DATNLB010000551.1, from coordinate 3,403 downwards.
TGCCCATGCTCGGTGCGGCGGGTCGGTGCGGGCGCGCTCAATCAACGAATTGGCCGCCTGCTCGTTCTTCTGCCAGCCTTCGAGCGCAAGATTGAGGTCTACGTTGGCGTACCGGACACGAAGATCCTTGGAGAACTCCGAGCGCCGCTCCAACTGTTTCATGCGATCGGTCATTCGAATTTGGCCGGTCCAGCTTTCCACTTGCCGATCGAAAAGCTCCAGCGCGCGTGTGTCGTGTCCAATGGCGCGTTCGAGCAGTTCTTCCGCTTGGGCTTGCGCGGGCAATGTGTGGATGCGCTCCACATCCGCATCCGTCAGCGGCGCGGAAAAAACGCGCCGCGCAACCGGCTTGACAGGCGCTGCCGCTGCGGTTCGCGAATTTTTCGCACGCGATGTAAACGAACTCATTCGCCACGCCATAAAACCAAACATCCCGGCAGCCATGACGAAAAACACACCCATGGACGCCGCTACCGAAGCCGATTGTCCCGACGGGGTGAAAACCTGGCCTGGCGTTTGCCCGGGAAGTTGCTGAGTCACGCCGAGTGGTAAATCCACTTCCACGTGGGTATCCAGCTTCAGGCCGGCAAACGTTTCGATCTGCGAGACCACCCAGCGCGCTTCCTGGCGGCTATCGATTTCGTCCGCGAGCGTGAGTTTGCTTCCATCCTTCAGCCGCATGCGAATGGCATAGAGCTGGCTTGCGGAGCTGGTGGCCTGTTGCGCGCTGACCACGGGCACAATCGAGGCGACGTCGGAAACTTGAATTCGGCGTGTGCGGCCAATGCCGAGAATTCCCTTGCGGGACAAGATTTCTCCGCTGCGCACGGTGATTCTGGAGCTTCCAAACGTGACGTGCAGAAAGCCCGCGATTATGAGCAAGTCGCTTAATCCAAAAACGATGAAAAAGAAAATCGGTGCGTGCTTCTGGTACAACATGTACGCGACGCCGGTCCACAGCAACATAACTAGAAATAACACCAGGGCACGACCGGGATTGCGAAGAGCCGGGAAGTAAAATTCAGTGCCGCCGGAGCCCATTCCGACAACAACTTTTGTGTGTGCGGGTTGCGCTACCTCGTCCGAATCATCGCTGCGCGCTGTCGCGAAACCGAAAGGATTCCGGCCGGAGAAACCGTAGGGCCCGGAATCGCGGACGGTCTCAGCAGACGCGGCACCCCGAAAAACTGGAATTTCGAAATCGTCCGAGTAATCCACGCCCGGCACGTCCGCTTGCGCGTGGAGCAGCCAAAGGACTTGATCGCTCGGATTGTCGTGACTGGTGATCGCACCATCCGCGGGAATCGAAAAGTCCACTGGAATGGCGCGGCCAAGCGGCCCTGGCCCCACAGCTCCCGATGGAACATTCTGGTCCGCCTGCCAAAGGATAACTTGATTCGTCGCGCTGTGGTCGCCCGAGCCGCTAACGACCTTGCGCACGCAGGTGAGCCGTACGTCGATGCCGTGCTCCGCGCGGGTATCTAGTTGCAAATGAATTTTTCCACGCACGCGTTCGCCGGTGGAAAAAGGCAGCGCATCGAACTCGAAGTAGGTGTCGCCAAAGCGGCGGTGACGTATCGTGGCGCGCGCCGCCTTGATGACCAGAACCGCACCGAGCAGGTTGATGACAAGCAGCAGGAACTCGCCCGGGTTTCGGTTGCGCTGGAACTCCTGAATCATGCCGAGGAGAAATGGCAGAGTAACCACATTGCAGAGGACGGCGAGAACCCAAAGGGTGACGGCGCTTTTCTTGTTCTGACTTTCGGCGCGGCGCGAAGCCCAATCGGTTTGCCACAGCCAGGGAGAAAGCGGATTCGCTTCCTCGCGCGCAGCCTGCTGCGTCATGAGTCCGTAGCCGCGCAGGGCCGCGTATATGAGTCCGCCGCCGATGAAAACAAAAACCGAGCCGAACAAGATTGAGGCGACGGTTTCAAACGTAGTGTGGTTTCCGTTGCCGGCCAGTTGCTTGTAAATGAAGGCCAGACCCGCTCCCAGAAAGGGCAGTCCGAAGAGGGTCAGAAAAGCGGCCGCGCCTCTGGAAGGCTGGGTCATTCTTTGATTCTAGAATTGTTCGAGCGGACAAAGCGGACGCTCAAAGCCGAATTGCCTTTGCGGTTACGCCTGAACCTCGGGACAGGCCTGGTTGTTCGACGCGAGCAGCGCGCGAAGAAGCGCTAGGCGCGGTCTCGGCAGTCCTCTAGTGAGTTGCCATCATCGGATTGGCGATCAACAGCGCGTTTAGATCCGCTACGATTTCCGAAGCGATCTTTTTGAAGTCGTCATCCGCGGCGTTCCTATCCATCTCGAAACGGACCGCCGGAGAGTATGAGGTCACGGTAATGACGGGGCCGTGTTTGGCGTCGTTGCCGGGAGGATTGGCAAGCTCATAGAGCGGCTGTTGCGGGCGCGCGAGGTTGTTCACACCGACGTACAGCAGCATCTTCGGGGTCGTGGGATCGATACCGACCAGAAGGCGCCGCACGCGATTTTGTTCATCGGGCTCAGCAAAGACACCACGGATACGCAGGCCCTCGGCCGGGAGCGCTTGACCTGTCCGCAGACGCTTCACCTTGAAACCGGCCTTCTCCAGAGCGGTTACCAGATTTTCGGCCATGGTGTTGACAAGCTTGTCGGCCTGTTCAGCGGGAGTCTCGTCGGGCTGGGAATCGGCCGTCGGGGCAGGCGCGGGTTTCTTCGGCGAAGAACCTGGAGGAGTATTTTTCTGCGTGGCTGAGGGTATGGTTGATGCGCTGCCCGAAATTGCGCTCGGGGAGTTGCGGGAGGGTGCGCGTCTCGGCGTCCGGCCATTGAGGACTTCGAGATCGAAATCGCTGACATAAACGACCATGGAACTGGCGGGTGAGGCATTCGATTCTTGGGGACGATGCGAGCTGGACGCCGGTTTCGCGGGGCTGGGGCTTGAAACGGCCAGTGCGCAAGATGCAATCAGTGGAAGCAAGGGAGCCAAACGGGAGGTGTTCATGGAAATACCTCAAGCGGCAAATAGTAAGCCCGCTGGAACGAACGAAAGATAAATTGTGTCACAAATTTGAGCTTGAATGAGGCACAAAAAAGCGGGCCCTGCGAAACTTGCAGGCGAGTGGCATTGGCCGAGGAAAATCGCCGGTGGCTTGGAGCCACGCGATCTTAAGCAGCGATCGATTTCGGCGCGGGCTTGCGGCGAGGTTTGCTGCCGTTCTCGAGCAGCTCGCGCTCGGCGCGGGTCCAGTCCTCAAGCGCATTTCCGGGCGCGCCGCCGCGCTCCAAAAAGATCTGGTAGGCGCGCAGGGCGATCTCTTCCGTTGTCGGATGGGTCCCGGCTGTGCGGGGCTTCGTTATTGTTGGCGAGGAACTTTTCCTCGTCTTGGGCATATTCCCTCCTTTCGACAGCCACTCCATGTTA
>DATNLB010000549.1:0-2957 GCA_035603095.1 Candidatus Acidiferrales bacterium | reverse complement strand
GCCGTGCTCTCGTTTGCGAATCTGGAGCAGGCGGACTTGTCTTCAGCCAAACTTTCGGAGGCCAATCTGACGGGAGCTATTCTGAAAGGGAGCATCCTGCTGGACGCAGACTTGAAGAAGGCGGATCTCCGAGGAGCGTTTTTGACCGGTGCGATTTTGCGTGGCGTGGAGCTGGATGGGGCGAACCTGGCGAGCGCGGATTTGAGGGGCGCTTTGGGAATCACGGCGGTGCAGGTTTGTTCCGCTTTGCACGGACGCGCGGCATTGATGGATCCGGATTTGGCGGCGGAAGTTCTACAGCGCTGCGCATCTTCTCAGTAGCTCAAAATCACAGAAAATGCGGCCTATTGGAGTTTCGCGTACTCGGCCTGGGCTTGCCTTACCGCCTCGGGAACAAGGAATCTCCAAGCGCGCGATACGCGCTCTTTCACTTCTGTGGATGGCCCAGTTCAAATGGAGGAAAATTCAAACGATTTACTGGACGCCGGCGGCCGCTGCGCATACCGCTTGTTGTTCATTCTGCTCGGTGGGCAACACATTAGCCATACTGGCTGCGGGAACTGCTTGCGTGGGATACGTAGCGTAAAGCGCCATGCCTGTCAGCAACGTCCCGGCAACCATATTGCCAAGGGTGACGGGAAGCAGATTCCAGAGTAGCGCCTGGCCGACCGAGATCGGCGCGCCAAGCATCATGCCGGAGGGGATCAGGAACATGTTGACAACGGAGTGTTCGAAGCCGAGCGCGAAGAACGTCATGATGGGGAGCCACATGGCTGCAATTTTTCCGATGGTAGATTTCGAGGACATCGCCAGCACCGCCCCGATCGTTACCATCCAATTGCAGAGGATGGCCTTCGCCAGCGCAGTGGCCCACCCACTCGGGCCTAGCGCCATGTAGGCCAAGGTTTTCTTTTGTGCTGCTTGCTTCAGAAGATCGGCGACTGCGCCGCCGTTTCCGGTGTGCCAATTGGTGATCGCCACAAAAAAGAGCGCGGCGTAGAGTAAGCTACCGATCAAGTTACCGAGATAAACCCAGCCCCAGTTGCGAAGCAGCTTTGTGAAACGAACCGTTCCGGCCATCGCGCCAGCCGGCAACAAAGCGAAGTTGCCGGTAACCAACTCCAACCCCAGAAGCACGAGGATGACGAAACCTACCGGGAAAAGAATCGCGCCGACGATCGGAGCAAGACCTTGCGACAATACGACGAATACCAGCGATGTCGCATATCCCAGAAAGGCGCCGGCGAGGATGCCTCGAATGAGCATGTCGCGAACCGTAAGCTCAGACTTTCTCTTCGCCAACTGCACCGCTTCTTGCAGTAATTCCTTTGGCCCCACGTAGTCCGTCATATTTGTTTCTCCTGGACGCAATCTTTTACTTTGATTAAGCAAGCCATCAAATTAACCATCGAAATTCACACCTTCGGAAAAGCAAACATCCTGCGGCCCGAGTTTCACGCGGGACTGGACGTGGACGACAACGTGCGCGCGAACCGCCAGGACGCCAATCCCGCCGTGGCCGCAGCCGCGAACAAGGGATCGGCCAAGGCCGCATGCTCCTTTGCTTCCATCTGGTAGCGATATGACTGAATGACATTCGCGACCACATCCGGCAGCGATTCGTCACAGAGAACCGTTTCCAAAATCTCCTGTCCCGCAACGGCATGCGGCCCGGTCCGGCCACCCGTATAGATCGCCACAGCATCCACAATTTCTCCGTCAACTCTTGTTTTGAATCCTCGAAGACCGACGTCAGCGGCTTGATGGTTGCCGCAACCTGCCGGGCAACCGGACCAATGAATCGTGAGAGGATTCGTGCCGGAGCCCATTTTATTGTGTAGCGCTTCGGAGAGCATGATCGCACGGCTCTTCGTTTCGATGAGCGCGAGATTGCAATAGTCCGTGCCAACGCAAGCGACCAATCCGCGCACAAAGGGAGAAGGACGAGGAGAGAGTTGCTTGAGCAGAGGCTCTTCCAAGAGTTTGGCCACGCTCGGCGCAGGAACATCGGGAATAATGGCGTTTTGACCTGTGGTAAGGCGAATTTCACCGTTCCCATACACGTCGGACAGGCGCGCGAGCTCGTCGAGTTGATCGGGGTTGACTCTGCCGGTGGGAATGCAGAGTCCCAGGGCCGTTAGTCCCGCCTGTTTCTGCGAACTCACACCGAGATGGTCGGCATGCGCGGAACCGCGCATGTCGCGGCCCTGGAAGGGAAGCTCGCGACCCAGGCGCGCAACAAGTTCGGCGCGCAAACGGCGAAGGCCCCACTCCTCAATCAGAAATGCAAAACGGCACTTGGAGCGCGCTTCGCGGGGGCCATGATCGCGGTAAATCTTAATCAGTTCCACGACGACTGCGGCCGCTTGGAACAGTTCGACAAAAACATTCAGCGGCGAAGCGATGGTGAATCCTCCGGAGCCCATCTTGCCGCCCACCAAAACGTTGAATCCGAGCCGGCCCGCCTTTTTCGCGGGAACGAGCGCGATATCCTGCGACTCACAGTGCGCGCAATTGTCCGTGCAACCCGTGATGGTGACGTTGAATTTTCGCGGCAAATTGGTGAACTCCGGGTTGCCCTTGCTGCCCACGATGATGCGGTCCAACTCGTGGACGACTGGAGAAGCATCGAACAATTCGTGCGGGGTCAAGCCGGCGAGGGCGCAGCCGTTGATGTTGCGAACGTTGTCGATGCCAGTCTGCAGCGTGCGCAGGTCCACACCCCGCAGTTTCTCGAAGATTTCCGGCACGGTGTCGAGAGTGAAACCGCGCAGCTCCATTTGTTGCCGGGTGGTGATGTCCACAACGCTGTTGCCAAGCCGCCGCGAGAGCTCGGCGATAGCGCGCAGTTGTTCGCTCTTCGCAAAGCCGTTGGGCATGCGAATGCGCATCATGAATTTGCCGGGAGTAGGTTTGCGGAAGAATACGCCGACCCACTTCAACAATTCTTTTTCTGC
>DATNLB010000420.1:0-2999 GCA_035603095.1 Candidatus Acidiferrales bacterium | reverse complement strand
CGCTGGAAGCCAGCGTGCGATATCTGGCCAGCGACCTGGGGCAAAAGGGTATCCGGGTAAACGCGATTTCTGCGGGGCCGATTAAGACGCTAGCAGCTCGCGGAATCTCCGGCTTGGGAGACATGTTGAAGGCGCATGCCGAGCGCGCGCCGCTGAAACGCAATGTCGATCCGGGCGAAGTCGGAGGAACCGCGGCATTCTTGCTCTCTGACGCAGGTTCCGGCATCACTGGCGAAACAATTCACGTCGATTGCGGCTACAACATCATGGGGTTTTGAGCAAGTGAACAGCCCACAGTTCACAGTCAACAGTGCCGCACTGAATTGCGGATAATATTGGACCGCAAATTTCCATTGTGCACGCGACTCATGGCTAAGTTCCGCGGTCTTGTGGCCCTAAAGAGCACACCGCCAGGAGTGGCGGTGCCACGAATATGGCCAGACTCACAATAGCCATCGACGGCCCGGCGGGTTCGGGGAAGAGCAGCGTGGCGCGGCGCATTGCCGCGATGCTCGAGTATTTGTATCTCGACAGCGGAGCCATGTATCGGGCGCTCGCGCTAAAGGCGCTCAGAAACGCCGTCCCAGTTGACGATGAATCCCGTCTCGTGGCGCTGGCGAAGGCGACGCACATCGAGCTGAGGCCGCCGACGCTCGAGCAAGAGGCCGCTGGCGCGAAGAACTGTGTGTTTCTGGATGGGGAGGACGTAACGAAGGAAATTCGGGCGGCCGAGGTTGCACAGGCGGCGTCGCGGCTCGCCACGATTGCGAGAGTGCGCGAAGGGCTTGTTGCCGAGCAGCAGCATGCCGGCGCGGGTGGCGGCGTCGTGATGGAAGGGCGCGACATCGGAACTGTCGTTTTCCCCAAAGCCGAGCTGAAGATTTTTCTGGATGCTTCGCCGGAAGTGCGCGCGGAGCGCCGCTGGAAAGAGCACCAGGAAAAAGGCGAACGAATTACGCTCCCGGAAGTGTTCGACGAAGTGATTGAGAGGGACAAGCGCGATCGTGAGCGCAAAGTTTCTCCGCTTGTGCGCGCGACCGATGCGGTGCTGGTGGACAATACGGCAATGGGGATCGAAGAGACTGCGCGGCTGATTGTGATGCTGGCGCGAGAACGCGAGAAAGAATTGGCGGGAGCCGCCGGAGGGCAACCGTGATGCGGACACTCATGATGCTGGCGCTTTCCCCAGGCAGGCAGCGCGCCGCTGGTGATGCTTCTAACCTATCAGTCTTGGAAAAGCCCAAGGAATCCGCCACCCGCTGAAAAACGATCCAGGCTCTGTAACTCTCGCTCCCCTTCCTTCGTATTCAAATAATGACCACTCCCGCGCCGCCCGCGAACTGGTGGTGCGCGTGCGAAGGAATCGGTAGAGTGGGTGGGAGTATTCTCCAAACCTATGCTCGCCGTGCGTGACAATCTTGTGCAGTGCCTCAGCGCCTTGCGCGCGCACAAGCTGCGCGCCTCGCTCACCATGCTGGGGCTGACGATGGGCGTGGCCACACTCATCACGGTCATGACCATCGTGCAAGGGGCAAACGTCTACGTGGAACAAAAGATCGCCAATCTCGGGACCAATGTCTTTCAGATCGCGCGCACTCCCTTTGCAGTGACCGATTTCAACATCATTATCAAAGCGCTGAAGTTCAAGAAGATTGAGCTGGAGGACATGCGCGCCGTTGCCGAAGGCTGCCTCGCTTGCAAGGAGGTCGGCGCCACCGCCAGCGGCAGCGTGCACGCGAGATACGGCAACAAAGAAGTGACGGACGTCAATTTCTACGGGCAAACGCCGAACATGGCGGATATTGACACGCGTACCGTAGAGTTTGGCCGCTACTTCACGGCGGTGGAAGCCGAGCACCGCGCTGACGTCTGCTTGATCGGCGACACGCTGGTGCAGCAGTTGTTTCTCGGCATGGATCCCATCGGGAAGAGCTTTCGCGTCGGGAACGACGAACTCAGGGTGATCGGGGTCGTAGAGAAAATCGGCAGCGTCCTTGGGCAGGACCAGGACAACTTCATCATGGTCCCTCTGCCGGTGTTCCTGCGCATGCAAGGCGCACACACAAGCCTGACGATCAACGTCAAGACGAACACTGGGGATTTTGAAAAGGCGCAGGATCAGGCGGACCTGCTCTTGCGCGCGCGTCGCCACCTCAGCGGCAAGATGGAGGACGATTTCTTCATCGGCACGAAAGAGAGCTACATGGCCTTGTGGCGCAGCATCAGCTCGGCGTTTTTCGGCGTGTTCATTCTGGTGAGCGCCATTTCGGTGGTCATCGGCGGTATCGTCATCATGAACGTGATGCTGGTAAGTGTGAACCTGCGGCGGAGAGAGATTGGCGTGCGGCGCGCGGTCGGCGCGACGAAGCGCGACATCCTGAGGCAGTTCATGGTGGAAACCGTCATGCAATGCATCGCCGGCGGAGCCTTGGGCATCTCACTCGGATTTTTGGTGGCGCTAGCGCTTCGCACATATACGCCATTCCCAGCGGCGGTACAAACTTGGGTGGCGGTGATGGGGGTATTTCTGAGTTCGGGGGTCGGATTGTTTTTCGGAATTTATCCGGCGGTGCGTGCGTCGCAGCTCGACCCGATTGTGGCCTTGAGGTCCGACTAATGGCGATCATGACGCTTGCGCAAACCAGGGAGAATTTCCTTGCCGCGCTGGATACGCTGCGCTCGTCCAAGGTTCGCTCCGCCTTGACCGTGCTGGGCATCGTCATCGGCGTGTCCTCGGTGATCTCCATGGCGGCCATCATTCAAGGCCTGAACAAGTTCGTGCAAGACAGGGTGGAACGCCTGGGCTCGCGCACTTATTTCGTCTCACGATTCCCTTTCGGCACGGACCCTTCCCGCTTGCCGGAACGGATTCGAACGCGCAAGTATCTTGAATACAACTACGCAGAGTATGTCCGGGAGGCCGCACCCGACGTGCGGATTGTCACGACGTTTGGCACCAGGGGCTTTTTCTTTGGCGACAGCAACCGCATCATCAGCGG
>DATNLB010000550.1:0-2826 GCA_035603095.1 Candidatus Acidiferrales bacterium | reverse complement strand
GACAGAACTGGTTGATTGTCCGCACGGATGGAACTCTCGCCCCGTGCTTCCCCATGTACAACGCGAAGTTCGATTGGGGCACGGTTGCAAATCAGAAGTTCGACCTCAAGCAACTCGCGGAGATGAAGCAAGGCTGTGAGCCGCACTGTTTTTCAACGCTCGGCTATAACGTCGCCTACTGCTACAGCGCTGCTCGCGTCATGAAGTGGCTCATGAAACAAGCTCGCAACGGCTTTCAGGGGGTGACCGGCAGTTTCGAGTAGGCCGGAATCCAGCATGCCAAGTACTGCAAGGAGCGGGATTCGCTCCGGGAGGTGATTTGTGTCCATAGGATTGGCGCCAGCCTTAATACGCTATCGCCCGAGCGAAGGTTCGTTCGCGGCCTACAAGCGCGAACAATCCCGCATCGCACGGCGGAGGCTCTATCCGCTGACAGCTTTCTACACAACGTACTCGCTGATCATGGCTCTGCTTGGTTTGCGCAGTGGGCATCCATGGATCGGGATGGTTTTCTATCTAGCGGGCGTCCCGGTGTGGAGCCTGGTGGAATACCTATTTCATCGTTATGTCCTCCACGGCCGTTTTCCTCCGGGTCAAGGCGTAGTTCGCCGCTTTCTTCACGAGCGCCTCGACCCTCTTCATTGGGAACACCATGAGAGACCTTTTGACGGCTGGCACATCAGTGGCGAGCTGAAGGATATTTTGCCTCTCTTTGCCGTGGCCGCACCCTTGAGTTTCCTGTTCCCCGTGTATACCCTGCCCGCCCTGCTTGCGGGCGTCGTGCAAAGCTACGTCGGCGAAGAGTGGCTCCACTATTTCCTGCATTTCGGAACGTCACGCAATCGCCACTTTCGGCATCTCAAGCGATATCACCTGTACCATCACAGCCCCCGCGGGATGAAATTGGGTTATGGGATCACCAGCGGCGTTTGGGATCTTGTATTCAATACGGGGTATCCAAAGCCGGTTCGCAAATCGCTCTCCGAAAACGGCCGCAGCACTCCCATCAAGAAGATGACGCGGTCCGAGGCTTCAAGACTCTTCCGTGAGAGATTCAAGAAACGATAACTCGCAGGTTAGGCCCTCGTTGCTGATGCGTCGAATTCCTCCTGTAGGCTCGCTTCAATAACTCTATTACCCAAGGTTCGCCGCGAATCTCGCAACGCAACAGACCCAGACAGCGATTTTGGCGCGCGTGCCAGAGATCCACACGGCTTGTGAAGGGGTGTAAGACTGCTTCTTGGTGCCGGGTCACGTCGGCGCCCGCCCGGGTGTATGTTGTTGACGCACCTGGATTTCGTGGGACGTAACAGCCAAAGAAAGGTAGTCGGCTTCTGCCGAGTTTCAAATCCGTTGAGATTCAGGACCTTAGTGTCACACGGCGTCGCGCTGCCAAAAATTACCATGAGCGACTCGCTCAAGCTACCCGGAGGCGGCCATGATCAAATTCCTCGCACAATTATTCCGAGGACTTCACTACATTGTGGGTGTTTCCGAGCCTCCGCCCGGCACCAGCGACCGCAAGTTCGTGTTTGCGTGGCTTGGCGGCATCGCGCTCCTTGCGGCCTTCTTCGTGAGCCTGGTCTTCTACGTCATCCCTTTTCTTTACTTCAGGCATTGAGGGACCATGGCAGCAGCAACAATATAGGAATTACCGACAAGGCGAGCCATGGCCCTGTTACCCGGCGGAAGGGCCTGTCGAGCGATGACGTTTCTCTGATACTGGTGTACGTTCGTTGATACGAACTGGATTTGCATGATAAAGGAGAAACAAATGACACTTAGATACAGAGATCTTGTTGCTTTTGCTCTTCTTTTCTCCGGGCTTGGGATTTCTGTCTGTAACGCGCAAGAGGCCACAGGACTTGTTAAAGCGGTCCAGCTCATCGGCCTCACGGGCGTCAAAGAAAATGCAAAAGGAACTCTGAACGTTGAGAACGGAAATCTCCATTTTGCACGCGGCAAAGCAAGCACCCAAGTAAGCGCCACTTCGATTCAAGACGTGGTCACCGGCGCTGATTCCGAGAAGGCAGTCGGCAAGACAGTTGGAATGATCAGTATGGCCGCGCCTTACGGCGGCGGCCGCTTCCTCAGTCTGTTCCGCAAGAAAATCGATACGCTCACGATTCAGTATCGCGATGTCGACGGTGGGCTGCACGGCGCGATCTTCACGATGCCCGTCGGCAACTCCGAGCTGATCAAAACCGAGCTTCTAGCACAAGGGGCCCATGCGGTAGAACCAAGCGCAGTTCCCGCTTCCTCCGGCAATTCGCCCAACAAGGAAGAAAAACCTGCGCTATCCCCGGAACACCAATCCGCCAAGATCAAGGCGTCGGCGATCCAAGTCGAGATGATCCAATCGGACGAAATCAAGCTGCCTGCCGAATTCCAGGTTGCACTCTACGAGAACCTCATTCGCCAACTAGAGAAGCACGGAAAGTTTCAGCATGTCTTTCGCGACGGCGACCGCAACGCCACGAGTGCCGGCGATCTCGTGGTTCTCCACAGCACCGTTCGAGGCTTTAAGGCAGGCAGCGAAAGGGCTCGGCAGGTAACAACCGTTGCCGGCGCAACGTCTGTCAGCGTTCATTGTCAGTTCACGAGACCGGACAGAAACATACTGTTTGAGCAGGATGCAAACGGAAAGGTCCGCTTTTTTGGCGGGAATCTCAAAGCTACGTACGATTTCGCCAAAAAGGCTGCCCATGTTGCGGATGAGAATTTTTCCTCAGCCGATAGCAAATAATGATCAGAAGGGATCGAGGACGTCTCTTTTTGATTTTGGCGCCGTACCGCAATCCCCGTCTGCTCTGCGCAAGATTGTCC
>DATNLB010000486.1:0-5559 GCA_035603095.1 Candidatus Acidiferrales bacterium | reverse complement strand
GTCCCAGCAAACATCGAATTTTAACAGCGGTACGCGCCACTCGCAACCCGACGGGGGCGGGCAAAAGAAAGTGCTCAGAAACAGCGAGTTGCGGTTTCGTTCGAATGGGTTGCGCTTAAGAGAAACAAAACAGACTGATCGAGTACGCGGGGGCAGTGACGAGTGGCGAGGTACCAATACCAAATGCCAAAGGATGCGCCACCCTTGTAACTCGGCGGAAAGTCATTCGAACTCAATAAACTCTCGTACTTCGATTTCGGCCTCCTGGTTCGGTGCCACCGGAGATCGCTTCGACCACTCGATCGCTTCTTTCAGCGACTTCACCTGAATAATCCAGTAGCCCCCGACGAGCTCCTTCGATTCGGTGAATGGTCCATCGGTCACCGTTTTCTTTCCGCCGGCCGCGAATCGGACTCGCGCGCCTTTGGAACTGGGGTACAGACCCGCCGCATCGACCAGAATTCCCGCTTTGGCCTGCTCTTGGTTGTACTTCACCATCGCGGCGATCGATTCCTCGCTCGGCATCTTCCCGGCTTCGGAGTCTTTGCTGGATTTTAGAATCAGCATGAATTTCATCGTCATTCTCCTCCAACGAGTTTCCGTGGTCGGCGAAGCTCACTTCCCGGCCTCACTTCTACGTCGAACCGCGAACGCCGAAATCGACGTCCACCGGAGAATTCCCGCAAGAAATTCATCCAGCGCCCTAATCTACTGCAAATGCGAAGGTTACGCGAGGTGGGGGAATCCGGGTGGGGCAAGCACGCGCACCTGATTCCGCGATTCCCGCGGCGCGCCACTTTTTCGATCCGGCTGCCGGGGCCGCGCCAGGAGAATCTAGGCAATAATTTGGCGTATCAACGTTTCTACGTCGATCACTCCCGCATCCGGCCGTAGATTCTCTTGTCGACTCAGGCGCGCGGAATGGCCGGAAAGTAGCGCTCTTCCAGGATGATGCGGTGGTGCATCTGGTGGCCCGCGGTGATGAAAGCCAGGGCGCGGACGGTCACTTCCTTCTGATTGGCAGAGCCGCGGCGCGGCCAGACATCTTCCTTGAACGAACGAAACAGGCCGATACTCGCGCTGCGCACGGCTCCAAACTCCTCGGCAAGGCTTGCGAGCGTCCGCTCGCCAAACGCAGCACTCCGCACGTAGTCATCCTGCTCGAATCCGGGTAGCGGGGTTTGATCGGCGCGCGCGAACCGCAATGCCCGGTAAGTAAAAATGCGCTCGGTATCCGTGATGTGCCCGAGAACTTCCTTGACCGTCCATTTTCCGGGCGCATACCGGAAGCTCCCGTCCCGCTCGCTTCGTCCCGTAAACAACTGCAGCATCTGCAATCGCTGGGATTCCAGAACGCCCAGGACATCAGACCCCGGAACTTTCGATATGTAGTTCGCGTAGAAATCCGCATATTCGCTCGATTCGGGTCTGTTCATCGTGGAACCTCTCTTCTGGAAACGGAATTATACCGCCGGGAGGAACTCCAGCGCACTCGGATGTTGGCAGACGCTCCGGAGAGGCTCGCTTGGCGGCCGCACCCGACGCGTTCCGGCAAGGTTTTTCCTGCTCGCAGCGAATCTTTGCTTTTTGTTTTGCGCCCCTTATTGCAAGATAGCGCCTGCCTATGAGCATATCCGACCGCCAGACCATACGCGTGGCTTTTCAAGGCGAACCCGGCGCTTTCAGCGAAGCCGCCGCCATCCAGCTTCTCGGCGGCGCTATTACCACCGTGCCCCGCGCGACGTTTGAGGCCGCCTTCACGGCCATTGCCGAAGGCGCCGCCGACGCGTTTCTCGCCCCTGTCGAAAACACGCTGGCCGGCTCGGTGGTGAGGGTTTACGACCTGCTCCTCCAGAGCCGCCTGACCATCGTCCAGGAAACCATCCTTCCCATCGAACACCATCTCATCGGCGTCCCGGGCGCTACGCTCGCCGGTCTTCGTTCTGTGGCTTCGCATCCCATGGCCCTCGCGCAATGCGAACGCTTTTTTTCTTCCCGTCCGGACCTGAAGCGTGTTCCCGCCGAAGACACCGCCGGCAGCGTTCGTGAAGTGCTTGCCCGCGGGGACAAATCTTCCGCCGCTATCGCAGGGCGCCGCGCCGCCGAGCACTACAAGGGCGTAATCCTTGCCGAAAGCGTCCAGGACAACGCCGAGAATTTCACCCGCTTCGTGCTCCTGCTCCCGGAAAACGAAGCGGCTGCTTGGCTTTCTCCCGACGCCCGCAAGGTTTCCCTCGCCATGCGTCTCGCCCACCGCCCCGGCGCGCTACTCGCCTCGCTTGAGCCTTTTGCGAAGCACGCAGTAAATCTACTCAAGATCGAGAGCCGCCCCATCCACGGCCGCCCGTGGGAGTATCAATTTTTCATCGATGTCGAAGCAGGTGATGTTGCCCGGCTCGACCAAGCCCTCTCCGAAGTCCGCAGCGCCACCAGCGAACTCCGTGTTCTCGGCCGCTATGTTGCCGCTTCTCGCTAATCGCCAGGTCAATAATTTCTCTTGAGTTGGATCAAAGGAAGAAGGCCAGCGCTTCTTCGGCTGGCCTTCCTTTCCTTCGCTTCCTAAACTTCCTTTACGACCTTTACCTTGGCTCAGCAGTAGCTGCACTCCGCATCACCCATGCCGCCCGTGATGCCGTCCTTCATCCGCCGCAGACGCCGTCCCAGCCGCTCGGCCAGTTGGTGCCGTGCGCGCCACAATCGCGCCTTCAGCGTGTTTTCCGTAACCCCCAGCTTCTTGGCCGCTTCGCCCGTTGAGTACCCCTGCACTTCGCGCAGGACAAACGCCGTGCGCAGGAGCGGCGACAGTTCGTCTAGATTCTCGCTGATCATCTCGCGAATCTCCGTGCTCGCGAATACCTGCTCCGGAGTCGGTCCGTCATCCGCGAAGCGCTCTGCAGCGGGCAGCTCATCCTCGCGCGGCGTTTCGTCCAGCGAAACCGCCGGACGCGCCTTCGCGCTCCGCCGCCTCATCAGCGCCGCGTTGATCACGATGCGCGTCAGCCACGTCGAAAATTGCGACCGTCCCTCGAACCGCTTTAGATTGCGATACGCCGAGAGCAGCCCGTCCTGCAATGCGTCTTCCGCGTCTTCCGTGTTCCCCAGCACCCGCAGAGCCGTCTGAAACAACGGCCGATGGTAACGGCGGAATAGGGCTTCCACCGCTTGTTGATCGCCTCGTTGTCCAGCGCGGATCAGGTTCTCTTCGCTCAGTTGTATTCCCACTGCCGCTTGCGTTGCCATCGTAGTCCCCCCATTCGAATCAAAATCCTTGCGCAACCCTTGGGCGCAGAAACTTTTTCCTCAGTGAACCGGCACCCCTCCCGCCGGCGCTCGGGGCTTCCTCATCAGCGCCAAAATCGGAATCACCGCGAAAAACACCACGCCGAGCATCTTGAAATTATCGATAAACGCCAGCATCACCGCCTGCCTCTGCACCGTGTTGTAAATCATTCCGTGCGCTTGCGCGCTGGCGTGCGCCGCCGTCGAACCCGCCGCGATCAGTTTCGCCTGCATTCCGTTCAGCGAGTTGTGATATGCCGCGCTGAAACCGTTGACGCGCTCCATCAGCCGCGATTGATGAAACTGCGCGCGCCGGTCCAGCATCGTCGTCACCGTCGCAATCCCCACGCTCGCTCCGATGTTCCGTGCCAGGTTGATAATCCCCGTGCCCATGTTGGTCTTTTCCTTCGGTACGTAGGCAAACGCCGACACGTTTATGGGAATGAACAGAAACGCCAGCCCGAAACTTTGCAGCATGCGCGCGCGCACCGCGTGCCCGTAATCCAGCCCCAGGTCCCATCCCGCCATCACAAACAGCGCCGACGCCGACACGATGCACCCAAACGTGATCAGAATCCGCGTGTCCACCCTGGACACCAGGATTCCCACCACCGGCATCATGCACATGATCACCGCACCGCCCGGCGACAGCGCCATACCCGCCAGTTGCGCCGTGTATCCCAGCAATTGCTGCAAAAGCTGCGGAATCAGCACCGTGCTCGAATACAACACGAATCCCAGGAAAAACATTGCCGCCGTCGCGATTGCAAAGTTGCGGTCCTTCAACATCCTCAAGTCGACCACCGGCTCTTTCTCGCGCAATTCCCACAGAATTCCCGCGATAATCCCGATCAGCATCAGCACGAAGAAAACCACAATGAATTTCGACGACAGCCAATCCTCCCGCTGTCCCTTGTCCAGAATGATTTGCATGCTCCCCAGGCCCAAGCTGATCAGCCCGATCCCGATGTAGTCGATCCGGAATCCCGCTTTCACACTCGCTTTCTTCATGTACGGCGGGTCGCTGACCAAAAAGTTCGTCAGCAGCAGCGACACGATTCCCACCGGCACGTTGATGTAAAAAATCCATCTCCAAGAAAAATTGTCCGTGATCCAACCGCCTAACCAGGGTCCGATGGTGGGGGCTACAACGACAGCTAGCCCATACACCGCAAACGCCATGCCACGCTTCTCCAGCGGAAACGTGTCATTCAGAATCGCCTGCTCGCTCGGCTGCAAGCCGCCGCCGCCCACACCTTGCATGATCCGGAAAATCACCAGCACGCCCAGGCTCGGCGCCAGCCCGCACAAAAACGAACTCAGCGTAAAAATCGCCACGCACGTCATGTAGAACCGCTTCCGCCCGATCAGCCCGGAAAACCATCCCGACAGCGGCAGAACGATTGCGTTCGAAACCAGATACGACGTCAGCACCCAGGTGGATTCGTCCTGCCCTGCCGACAAATTTCCCGCGATGTGCGGCAGCGCCACGTTCGCGATGGACGTGTCCAGCACCTCCATGAACGTCGCCAGCGTCACCGTAATGGCGATCACCCAGGGGTTGATCGTCCCGTCCGGCATCCGCAGCTTGGCTAGAATCCTCGCTCGCATCGCGTCCCATTCCTGGCTCTGCTGTTACTACGCATTACCGCGCCAATCCGTTTCCTTATTCCCCGTTAATTGGTAATCACCGTCGCGTCCACATTCATTCCCGGCCGCAGAACCGCCTTCTCCGAGGAAATCGGGTCCAGCACGATCTTCACGGGTATCCGCTGCACGACCTTCACGTAATTTCCCGTCGCGTTTTCCGGCGGAAGCAGGCTCAGCACGGATCCCGTTGCTCCTGCAATCGAATCTACGTGCCCACTGAAGGTCTTTCCGTATGTATCCACTTTCACTTCCACCTTTTGGCCCGGCTTCATATTTTTCAGTTGTGTCTCTTTGAAGTTCGCCGTCACCCACACGTTCTGCAGCGGCACAACCACCAGCAACCCTTGCCCCGCCTGCACGATCTGTCCTGTCTCCACCTGCTTGTGCGTCGCTACGCCATCCACTGGCGCGGTGATCTCCGTATAGCTCAAGTTCAATTCCGCTGCTTCCAGCGCCGCCCGCGCCTGTTCCACCTTGGCGAGCTTCGCCTGCGCATCTGCGGCCTTCATGCTTACCTGCTTGATGTCCGCGTGCGCCGAGGCCACTCCCGCTACCGCCTGCTCAACTCTCGCCTTCGCCGCGTCCAATTGGGCCTTGGCTACTTCCACGCTGCGCTGCGCCTGCGCCTGT
>DATNLB010000739.1:0-18942 GCA_035603095.1 Candidatus Acidiferrales bacterium | reverse complement strand
GATTGCGATTTCGTACGCGCGGCGGGCTTCGGCGTGCACGCCCGTCTTGGCCAGCAGCTCCGCGCGTGCCGCCCAGTAGGGCTGGTATTCGGCGAGCCGCCCATCGGCGGCTACCTCTTGCATGGCGGCAAGAGCGGCGCTGGCGCCATGCACCTCCGCGATCGCCAGGGCGCGATTGATGGCCACCACCGGTGAGCCAGCGAGCGCGAACAGGGCGTCGTATAGCTGCACCACCTCGGCCCAGTTGGCGTGACCCGTACGGCAGCGATAAACGTGCGCTGACTGCAACGCGCCCTCTAACTGATAGCGGCCAATGGAGCCTAGAGCGCTGGCACGCTGGAGCAGCGCCTCGGCCTCACCGATCATCTGCGAGTCCCACAACGCCGGATCCTGCTCGGCAAGCGGCACATAATCGCCATGCCGATTGCGCCGCGCGTGACGGCGGGCTTCCGCGTGAAGCATGAGTGCAAGCAGACCCAGCGATTCCGGCTCTGTCGGCAGCAACTCGGTCACGAGCCTGGCCAGAAACATGGCTTCCTCTGTAAGATCGCGGCGGGCGACATCCGTCCCGCCAGGGTCGGTCCAACCTTCTGTGAAACTGGCGTAGATGGCGTCCAGTACGGTGTCCAGCCGACCCGGAAGCTCTTCGCGCTCCGGGACGCTAAAGGGGATGCCGGCCTGGCGAATCTTGTCCTTGGCTCGACCGAGTCGCTTACCCATGGCCGCCGGAGACGTGAGGAACGCCGAGGCGATGGTCTTCGCATCCAGCCCCAGCACCACCTGCAGAATCAACGGCGCACGAACGGCGGCGTCGATCGCCGGGTGTGCGCAGGCGAACATCAGCGCGAGACGCTGATCCGGGATTTGCGCATCGGTCGCGGCAGCGTCGAGCCCTTCCGCCAGAACACGCAACTGCTCGCCCGCAAGTTCATGCCGGCGCCGTCCTCGGTACATATCGATTACCTTTCGCCGCGCGACGGTCAGCAGCCATCCTTCCGGGTTCGCCGGACACCCTTTCACTGGCCAATCCGCCAGCGCTGAAGCGAATGCCTCCGAGAGGGCATCTTCGGCGGCAGCCACATCCCGTGTCCGTGCCGCGAGAAAGGCGACGAGCTTGCCGTAGCTGCGGCGCGCGACCGCGTCTGCTGTCTTGCGTGCATCGTCGCGCGCCTGCGCGTCGCCTTCGGGGAAGCTCATGAGTTCACCCTGCGGCGCAGCTCACGTCGGCATGGACCAGGTTGGACGCACTTCGACTACACCGTGACTTGCGCCCGGGCAACGAGAGGCCCAGGAGATCGCCGCATCCAGATCGGCCACGTCGATAAGATAGTAGCCGCCGATCTGCTCTTTCGACTCCACATACGGGCCATCCAGCACCTGCGGCTTGCCGCTCGCCACTCGTACTGTCGTCGCAGCCGAAGTCGGCTGCAGGCGGTTCGAGCCCTTCAGGACGCCCGCCTTCGTTAGTGCCTCAGTGTAGGCCCTATAGGCCGCCACCCCTTGTTCCTGCTCGGCCTTTGTCAGCTTGTTCCAACCGGCCTCTTCCGCATAGAGCATCAGCAAATATTGCATTTGAAACCTCCATTATGGGTTGTGGACGGCATTATCGCCCGTCACTACAATGACGTTCGAAACCCGGCGATTTGGACAGCCCGGTGAATTCGACGCCTTCGCTCGTATCGACGGGTGCTCGCTAAATCGCACATCGGCGTCTCACCGAAGAGCGACTTGCCCATCTACTGGCCGATAGGCCAGTGCGCGGAAAGACACGCAGCGCGAGCGCCCCTGCTGAAACTTGTAGAATTTATACAAGCAGGGAATACCCACCGTTCGCAGGTTTTGAATATTTACCTGGCGAAGGGGACAAACCAGCCACCTCCTTCGATTCTCTCCCAGGGTACTCCCTTCGGAGGAGCGAAATGATCGACACTCAGTTCCATCGCAAACTTTGGCTTGTTGCGGCAGCGGCAGGGTTCTTGACTGTAGCAGGCTGCTCAAACCAGGCCACCAACGAGACTGCTGCCACTCCCGAGAAAGCTGAGACGCCGAAGGCTGCCAGCGTCCCAAGCAAAGCGCCGCAGCCAACCACGATGGTCACCGTGCCGAAGGGCACAGCGATCAGCGCGACAGTAGGCCAAACCCTCGCCAGCAACAAGAACCACGTCGGTGACGTGTTTGCCGCGAGGCTCTCCACGCCCGTCCAAGTAGAGGGAAAGACCGTGATTCCCAAGGGAACGAAAGTGGTCGGGCGCGTCGTCAAGGTCAAGAACAAAGAACTGAAGGTAACTCTCGCTTCGGTAGAACTGCACGGAAAATCCTACGAGTTGGAAACCAACTCGGTGGCGCAATCCGCGAAAAACCAAGTCAAAAACGATGCCAAAGACAGTGATAAGACGAAGGGCAAAACGGATACAAAGGACAAAAAGGGCGTAACCACCCTACCTGCTCAGAGTCGCCTGTCATTTAAGCTCGCCAAGGCCGTTAGCATTCCAGTGAAAGGATAACAAGTAGTTCTTGATTGCCGGGCCCCAGCCAGAACGACCTGGCTGGGGTTCGCAGTCTTCATGGTTACGGGCATCCACGTCCTCTAGAAATGAGCGTGGCGCAGCCGCGCTGCCGATTAAATTGTCATCCGATTTGGGACACGTTGGTTACAATGCTGGGATGATGGTTCATACTTTTGCTTTTCGGTGGAAGGCGGGCGTGAGTGAAGATCAGAAGTTACGCGCGCTCGCAGAAATTCGCGGACTACAGGGCCAGATTCCAGGACTGCTGGAAACCTGGGTTGGTGTCAATGTGTCGCCGCGCTCGCTGGGATATGAGCTTGGCGGAGCGATGAAGTTCACCAACCGATCCGCGTTAGACGCTTATGGAGCGCATCCCGTTCATCAAAAGTTGCTGCAATGGCTAATGCCGCTCATTGATCCGATCGAAGTCGATTTTGAAGCATAAAGTGAACGCCAATTAGTGCCGCTGAATTTCCATATGAAGACTCCATAGTTTTCGATCGTTAAGATGGCCGAACTCGCGAGAGTCCTTCGGAGAGCTTGTAATTGGTTTCGTTGCAACGATTTTAAATTTTGAACAGAACGAAATGATGTGGCAGTCGCTTTGCGGCAATTCCTTCGTTCTGTGGTGGAGCGGGACGCCTGGCCTCGGGAGAGGGTGGGTAGCCCGCTCCAAACCTATTGTCGGCAGGGCACTGCCGTTTCCTTGGCGCCTAGTCCTTCTGTGCCAGCAGGGAAGCGCGCACAGCTTCCAGCTCTTTCTTTTTTGCTTTGTCCACGTCGGGGAATGAGAGACGGAGTTCGTCGAGCGCCTGGATAATCGCGGAAGCCACGATCAGCCGCGTAAACCACTTGTTGTCCGCAGGAACCACGAACCAGGGCGCGTGCTTCGCGGCCGTATTCTGGATCATCTCCTCGTAAGCTTCCTGGTAGTCCTTCCAGAAGCCTCGTTCGTTGACGTCGGCCATGGCGAACTTCCAGTTCTTTTTCGGATCCTCGAGCCGCTCGAGGAAGCGCTTCTTCTGCTCTTCCTTTGAAACGTGCAGGAAGAATTTTCGAATCATCACGCCATTTCGCGTCAGGTACTCTTCGTATGAGTTGATGTCCTCATAGCGCTGGTCCCAGATGTGCTTCGTGATCAGTTCGTCGGGCAACCTCTCCGCTCTTAGCAGGGTGGGGTGGACGCGCACGACCAGTACTTCTTCGTAGTAGGAGCGGTTGAAAATGCCAATCTTGCCGCGCTCAGGAATGCACTTTTGCGTTCGCCAGAGGTAATCGTGGTTCAACTCTTCATTGCTCGGTGACTTGAAGGCGTGAACGTCACATCCCTGCGGATTCACACCGGACATGACGTGCTTGATCACCCCATCCTTGCCGGCGGCGTCCAGAGCTTGAAGGACGACCAGAAGCGCCCAGCGGTCTTGCGCGTAGAGTTTTTCCTGCAGGCGACTGAGCACGCCTTCGCGTGCATCGAGAATGTTTTGCGCGTGCTGTTTGTTTTTGACGCCGGTCGTGGCAGCGGGGTCCCAATCCTTCAGTCGAAACTTCTCGCCCTTCGTAATGCAAAAGGGTTCTGCCAGGCGCGAGGCCTCTTTGATGACCTTGTCGTGATTCATGGCTCCGGCAGTGTAGTACAGACGTGGCGTTCAGAACAGCGAGCCGAGTCCCCATCCGAAGGCGGAGAAGCGGTTGTGGGCATGGAAGAGAGAATTGTCCGAGAGGGAAAAGAATCGGTTCATACGCAGAACATTTACGGCGTAATAGGCGCGAACGGGAACCTGGACGCCGGGCACGGTCCAGTGGAGCTCGATTCCAGCGGAGCCGTGAAGCATGCCGTTCGTAGCGCCCAGCAGGATTGGCTTTGTGGGGCCCAGCCAGTTGGGGAGCAGCAAGCCTGAGCCAAGGTCGAAGAAGGCGGCGGCTTCTGTCCCGCCAGCGAACGGAAAGCGGTATTCGGCGCTGCCCGCGCCAACAAGATTTGCTCCCGAAGGCCAAGCGGAATAAATCGTCGCGCCGTTCGTTGCGGTCCTGGCGGTTACTGCGTAGGGGCCGAGCTCACCGGGACGAAGCCCGCGCACCAATTCATCGCCTGAAAAGAGCCGCGCATAAAATGGCATGTCGCTGCGATAGCTGCCTGCGCCGCTGAACGTCGTTCGAAAAGCCCATGCACCGGTCGGCGTGAAAAACGGGTCGCGGAAAATGCGGCCGTATTCGGCGGAGGAACGGACCATGTTCTCGCCGCCTCCGAGCCATCCTCCGGAAGCGGAATTCGCAAACAAAACGCGCTCACTTCCCGTGTCGCGGACCCAGCCGAGCCCCAGTGAGCGGCTGGAAGTCTTTGATCGAACGTCGCCGAGCGTCACGCCGGGCACGTCCGACGGAGAGGCGAGCGGATATTCGGTTGTTGCGCGCGAGAGAGTGAAGTTGAAACCTAGCGACTCGGTGCTGGTCAAGGCATAAGTCCAAGGGATATTGATCCCTTCGTTGTAGGAGGAGAAAAACGGCCCTTGAGCGCTGCGCGCGAACCGAGGACGAATAACATTGTTAAACACCGAGAAAGCCAGCGAGGCTCGCGTGCCGAAGATTCCTTCCTTTGCCAAGCCGAGCAGGATCTGAATGCTCTCCGGGCCGCCGTCAAGTTGGGCCAAAAGAAGTTCCTCGCGATTCAGCAGGTCGAACACGGTGTAGGCGACGCCCAGCGTGCTGCCGAATTGACCGGTGCCTCCCGCCAGAGAGGCGCGCTGTTTGCCAATCTCTTCGAGGTGGATGGAGACGTTGGCGGTGTGGTTGGCATCATCGAGCTGGACGCGAATATCTTCCTTGCGGATCGGCCTGAAATAGCCGGTCCTCGCCAGCCGTAAGAGACCGGCTTCGAGCGCACGCTCATTAATAGGGCGGCCTTCGCGCAAGAGAATTCTGCGGCGCACGTAGCGGTCGCTGAACTTGTGCAGACCAAACAATTCGATGCGCTGCACGATATACGGCGGTGAGTCACTCAAATCGAACGCCACGCGCGCGGTGTGATTCTCCGGGTTGAAAGTTCGCATCACCTCCACGGAATGGGTGGTGGCGGAATCGAGTTCAGAAGTCTTTGATTGAACGCGCGCCGTCCACAATCGCCGTAGCTTGTCTATCTCCTGCTGGGAAAAGGCGCCGCCTTGTTCTTGTTCGGAAGAAAGAGCGGGATTTCGACCGCGCTCTTTCGCAGCTTGGTGAAGAGCGTCGGTCGCTGCGATGGATTCGAAACGGTAAAAAGGGCCCGCTTCCACAGGAATAGAGATAGACAGTCCCGACAGCTCCGACTCACGCGGCCAGGGAAGCCATCGACGTGACGGTTCCTTGGACTGGGCGACTCGCGCACTGCCGATTCGCGCTTCCGGAAAACCATGGTTTTGGTAATACGTGAGGATACGTTGACGGTCTTCTTCAAACGCTTCACGCGTATATGCATTTTTGCCGCGCCACGAGGCGAGTGGTTTCCACGGCGCAATGCTGCGCATCTGCTCGCGCAATAATTTTGTGGAGACTTGAGGATGGCCATCGAAACTCACCTGGCGCACTCGCAGCAAGGGGCCATCGTTGATTTCGAATCGCACGGATGCCGTCGCGTTCTTCGCTTCCTCCCGACGGATTTGAACGCTCGCCCGCGGATGGCCAAGCTCATTCAGTCCGGTGCGAATCGCGAGGGCGATCAGTTGAAGCGCCGCCGGATCGGCTGGTTTTCCAAGCCTGGGAGCGAGTTTCTTGTCTTCCATCATTTTTTCGATCTGTTTCTGCGAGAGTAGCCGGGAGCCGGAATACTCCACCTTGGAAAGAAACGGCCGCTCCTCCAGATGAAAGATAAGAGCTATGTGGTTCTGGTTTTCGAACGCTGGACGAAGCGGGAGAGTTGGCGACGTTTCTTCCACCTGAATGGATTCGAACCACCCTAGCCGCGCGAGGGCGCGGAGATCTTTGTCGATTCTCGCGGCGTCGAATGGCTCGCCCTCGCGGGATCTCAACTGGGCTGCAACTGCGGCTGGCGCGATGCGTCGCAGTCCCGTGAAGCGCACTTCGTCAAGGATCGGGACTTCGGCCGTCTTGTGGAAATTGCCGCGAGGTTCGCAGGATACAGCGCAGGCCTGTGCCCATGCAGGTGTTACAGCGGTCAGAATTGACCCAGAATAAATCGCAGCGATGAGCCAGCGCACCAGCATCTCTCCTTGCACCGAGGAGGATGAGTGAACGGATGACAGCCAACTCCACGGGGTTGTCTGCCTCGAAAAATCAGCTGGGGCGAAAACTCTAGAAATGAAAGTGCCCTGGACCGCTCCGCATTCACCGAAGCCATCCAGGGCACTTGAATTAGACCGTTTGGCGCTGAATCCGCTTCCGCGCAACTCTTGTTATTCGCCGAGGACGGCCCCGGTCGCGGGATCCAGAAAAAGCCTGGGAGCACGATGGTCGGTGCCGAAGTCGAACATCCCGTTCAACGTGCCGGCAATCGCATCCGCGGAGCCATTGCCGATACGGCCCAGACTCCAGTTGTCTTCGATAAAGCGAAGGACGGACGCTTGGTCGGTCACGCGATGATCCACGAAATTCTTCCGTGCGAACGGAGAAATCGCCAGAAGAGGCTGCCGTGGGCCATATCCGCAACGCCCGTTCTGGATTGTTCCGTTCGCGTCGATTGCTTTCGGCGTTCCACAGTTACCAGCTCCAAGGAGCTGGTCATCGGTCACGTTGGACTGGTTCACGATCGGACCCATCACATGGTCGTACCACCCGTCGGAGTCGTCGTACAAAATAATGATGGCGGTTTCCTTCCACTCGTCGGTCCCTTCCAGCGCGTTGACCGTGTTCACGAGGAAGATCTGTTCATCCAAAGGATCGGAGTAGCCCGCATGCCCGTCCTGGATGGCACGTGCCTTCAGGAAGCTCACCGCCGGCATGTTATGTGCTTTCACGGCGTCCCAAAAGTCTGTGATGTCGTATTCGTGGTTCGCCGCATCGCCTTGGTGGCCGATCATCGCTACTGAGGTGCGCGGTGTGTGGTTGGCATTCAGCGTGGATTGCCAGTATTGAAAAAACGCATGGTGGGGGATGTAGTCGGCCGTCGTCAGTCCTGTCGTTCCCGTGGACACCGCCGCGCAATTGGCGAACCCGCCCATGAACGAACCCCAAGTGACGCCCGCATTGTTCAACAGATCGCCCACGTTTTGTCCTGACATCGTGATTTGAGTACGCTTCGGATTCGAACACACATCGCCAGCAGGATCCGGGTCCCCAACCACGGCGCCGCTCGTCGCAGCGCCCGCGATATTTCCACCGGCCCCAAGGCCATTCGTTATGGTGGCCTCAAAGGTATTGCCCGCCACCAGGTTCAGCAGGCCCGGCGTCGACGGCCCAAAGGTCGTGCTGAAGGAGTTGTCGCTCATCGCAAAGTTCTGTGCGTAATTCCACAGCGCGGTTACAGTATTGCCGTCGTAATAGCCTAGCGTGCTGTTCGGCCCGAGGTTTTTGTCGTTGCAGCTAAAGGGCCGCCCATTCGGGAGCGTGCCCGCGAAACGGTCCATCAGCCCGCCGTGAAACGCAAACTGTTCATCTCCGTAAGCGTGGTCCTGGTCGCAGGTATTAGGGACGCTGCGATCGATCCGGAATGGATTCACTCCATTGGGGTTGTTGGTGAGCAGTCCGGCGCTCTCAAGGCTATTCACGCGCGGTGTACCGTCTTTCGCGCCACCAAAATATTTAGTCCCGTCATTATTTGCCTTGGCGTGGGGATAGGTACCGAAATAGTGGTCGAACGAAACGTTCTCCTGGAAGATCACGACAACATGCTTGATTGGCGTCTTCGTCGAGGAGCCGTCTTGGCTTTGCGCAGATGCTGGGTACACAGGCAAGAGCGCCATAGCCGAGGCGGCCACAACCGCCACAGTTCTAGAAAGGCGATGATGCATGGGAAGTCTCTCCTTGGGATCCTCAGTCTTGAACCACAAATGCAAACACTGGCGACGGACGCACTCACGGGGAGGCGCGGACTCGAAGGCGTCGCGGCCAGTTTTTCCCGCGCATGAAGTTCTAAGCGGGTTTTGTTAGCGGCAGGTTAACGGCTGGTCAAAACTGATGGCGCAAACGGAGAAGCTGTATAGAATCGGTGCGTACCTGGAGCCATGAGCACACTCGCGCGCAAACTCCGCCTCGCCGATTATTTCGCGCTGGCATTTGGCACGATGGTTGGCGCCGGATGGCTAGTACTCATGGACGACTGGCTGGGACGCAGCGGCCCGCTCGGCGCGATTCTGGGATTTGCCCTCGGCGGTGTTCTGCTGCTGCCCGTCGGCTTCGTTTATGGCCAATGGGTGCAGCGGCTTCCCGACGCCGCCGGCGAGGCCGCCTACACGGCTCAGGTTTTTCCGCCGATCGTCAGTTATTTCACCGGGTGGATGATGCTGCTGGCGTACTTCATCGTATGCCCATGGGAAGCCGTCGCCGTTGGCAAGCTTGCGGCGTACATCTTTCCATCGTTGAATTCGTTCGAATTGTATCGGGTGGCGGGGCAGCCCGTTTTCCTGCCGCGTCTGGCGTTGGGCGTCGGACTCACGGTTTTTCTTGCCGTGCTGAACTACCGGGGTATCCGCTGGAGCGCCAGTTTTCAGAGCTGGACGACGGCGATGGTGCTCCTCCTCTTCGTTCTTCTCCTGGGCATCAGCGCCGACCGAGGCGTTCCTGCCAATTTTCATCCCGCGTTCCGCACGACTCCCTTCGTATCGATCTTGCTTACGCTCCAGATCGTGCCGTATTTCATGACCGGATTCGAATCGGTGCCCAAAGTAGCGGAGGAAGCTCATCCCGGATTCCGCTCGATAGAATTTTTTCGCGCCATCATGATGGCAGTCCTCGTAGGTTCTGGTTTTTACGTCCTCGCCGTTGCCGCGGTGGCCTACGTTGCGCCCTGGCAAGGTTTGATCGGAAAACGATTCGCAACCGCGATCGCGTTTGAACAGGCGCTGGGAGCGCAGTGGCCAGTCCGATTGATTTTGATCATGGCTCTCTTCGGGCTGTTTCAATGTTTCAACGGCAACTTCGTCGCGTCCAGCCGATTGTTATTCGCCTACGGCCGCCGCGGGACCATTCCTTCGCGCTTCGGCGAAGTTCACGAAAAATTTCTGACGCCTTCGGTGGCCATTCTCGGAATTACGGCTGGAACACTCGGTGCGCTGCTGCTTGGTGACGCGCTCCTCGTTCCGGTCACGGAAGTTGGCTCCATGGCGTCCGCCCTCGGCTGGCTGGCAACTTGCTTGTCGTTTTGGCTGGTTGAGAAGAGGATTTCTCTGCGTGCCGTGACGGGTCTTGGAATCGTCGTATCGCTGTTACTTTTCCTTATGAAGGTGCTACCCGTAGTCCCTGGCCATTTTTCGCCCGCCGAATGGATTGCCCTCGGCGTCTGGCTTGCTCTCGGCTTCATCCTCCATCGCCGCCCCCGCTCCGTTACCTAGTAGTGCGTAGCTTCAGCCTGGCCTCTTCCAATTCGAACGCTTGGGCACTGGTTGCACCCCGCCAGGGCAACTCTCGTCCCAACGAGTGAGCAAACAACCTCCAAATGTGTCTCGATGTGAACAGATATCCGCCTTCGTCTCTCTTAAAATAGTGCTTCAGCGGGAACCGAG
This sequence comes from Candidatus Acidiferrales bacterium, assembly GCA_035603095.1. Lineage (GTDB taxonomy): Bacteria > Acidobacteriota > Terriglobia > Acidiferrales > UBA7541 > Acidiferrum. Next base: position 8,786 of record DATNLB010000739.1, on the reverse strand, counting down.
GTGCTCTTCTGCGGACGAGGCACCCAGATTCTTCTGACTTGGGAGAAATGCAATGGAAACTATATTGATCGTTCTTCTCGTTTTGTTTTTGCTCGGCGGTGGGGGCTGGGGATTTTCCCGTTGGCGCAGGAACTAGCGCTGGAATTCAAATTTCGTCAGAGGAGGCAACAAGATGAAGCCAAGCACTGAGAATGAAATCGCAGGCAAGGTTCACGAAGTGAAGGGTGCCATTAAGGAAAAGGTTGGCCAACTGACGAACGATCCCGACTTGGAAGACGAAGGCGCCGGTGAAAAGATAGGCGGGAAGGTCCAGAAGAAAATCGGCCAGGTGCAGAAAGTTCTGGGAGAATAGACTTTTTCCATGTAGTGGGATAGGCGGCGGTTTGGTAGTTGAAGAGGCTTAAGCAGCATTTAGAAGCCTATCGAGGGCGAGCGGTCGAGAAACTAGCTACGGAGGACGGACGCGATGAGTCAGATTAAATGGACAAACAAGTTCACTGCATTTGCCGTGGGGGTTGGGGCAGGCGCGCTTCTTGCAATGCTTTTTGCACCAGCTTCGGGAGAGGATACGCGCGAATATCTCACCGGCACTTTGAAACAGGGTTTGGATGGTGCGGCATCGACAGGAAAGCGCTGGACTCGCCGTGCGCAAGAGACGGTGGACGACGTGAAGGTCAAGGTAGCCGGTGCGGTTGAAGCCGGCGGAAAAGCATACCGCGCGGCAAGAGATGCCTGAGTCTTTCGTCAGTCGATCCGTTCGTTCCTGAAGGCCGGCGATAGTGTCGAAGTCTGCTTTCCCGCCTGTGATATAGCAAATGTAGAAGTTCTCCGGTCAGCTGGGGCATTTCGCGCCGGACCAGACCATTTGATGAAATCTCTCCTCCATCTGACGGAGCGATGAAGGCATGTCGCCATCTTCCCACCAATAGAAGTGTGATATCAGCCGGCCGCGAGTGCCGCTCTGCCGTATTGTATACTCAAGAGGGAGCCTTACTCTTTCCATCGAATGATTCCCTTTCTCCATCTTGGGCCGCTAACAATTCCGACTTTCGGCCTCATGGTTGCCACCGGACTGTTGGCCGCCGCCTATCTCTTGCAAGCAGATTTTGACCGCCGCCGCGCACAATTCCTAAAGAGCGGCTACCCAAAGAGTGCCGGCGAGCCGGGCCATCACGACGAAGGATTTCTTATTATCGGCATCGCCGGACTCGCCGGCTTGGTGGGAGCACGTCTGTACCACGTTTTGGAAAACCCCCGAGAGTTGATAGCCGATCCTTCGGTACTGATCAGCCGATTTGGGTTCGCCTGGTTCGGCGGATTCCTGGGCGGTTTCGTGGCGCTGGTATATCTGGCGCGGCATTACGGGATTCCGGCGCTTGAATTCATGGACCTATGCTCGCCGGCAGCAGCGGTTGGGTACGCCATCGGGCGCATCGGCTGCTTGCTCTCGGGGGACGGCGATTACGGCGTTCCGACGACGCTGCCCTGGGGAATGAGTTTTCCCAACGGCGTCGTTCCCACGACGGAGCGCGTGCATCCGACGCCGCTCTATGAGTTTTTTGTTTGGCTGGCGATCGCGGCGTTCCTGTGGCACATGGGGAAGAAATCAATAAGTGGGGCACGGCCCAAGGGGGAAATCTTCTGCGGCTACCTCATTCTGACGGGTGTGGCTCGATTCCTGATCGAATTCATCCGCATCAATCCACGATCGTTTTTCGGCCTTTCGAATGCGCAGGCGGCCAGTCTGGTGTCCGTCGTCATAGGCGTCGTTTTGATCTGGCGGACCAAGAGCAGTTCGCGTCTGCCAACCAGGTCCGCCTAAACTAAGGCTAGTCTAATCTAGACTAGCTATTGAGAAGTCTTCGTGGGGACATCCGGGGACCTTCGGAACAGGGAACTAGACGAGCGCTACAGCATCTGCCGCAAGACGTATTGGAGAATGCCGCCGTGATGGTAGTAAGAAACTTCCTCCGGCGTATCCACACGCGCGACTACAGAGAAGGTCTTTGCCTTTCCATCTTCCGATTTAGCGCGCACCGTGATTGGTTTTTTCGGCGCCAGTGACGCAACGCCCTCGATCTCGAATATTTCGTGGCCCGTCAAGCCAAGCGATTCGCGGTTTTCTCCCGGCTTGAATTCGAGCGGGAGCACACCCATGCCGACGAGGTTGCTGCGGTGGATGCGTTCGTAGCTTTCGGCGATGACCGCGCGCACGCCGAGCAGCCGCGTGCCTTTCGCCGCCCAGTCGCGCGAAGAACCGGAACCATATTCTTTTCCTGCAAGAACCACTAATGGCACACCCGCCTCGCGATATTTCACCGCAGCGTCGTAAATTGACATCTTCTCGCCATCCGGAAAAAAAAGCGTCCACCCGCCTTCGGTGCCCGGGGCGAGCTGGTTGCGCAGGCGAATATTTCCAAACGTGCCGCGCATCATGACCTCGTGGTTGCCGCGGCGCGCGCCGTAAGAATTGAATTCATGCGGCTTCACGCCGTTGGCGATGAGGTACTTGCCGGCTGGCGATTCGACGGGAATCGACCCGGCCGGCGAAATGTGATCGGTGGTGACGCTATCGCCCAGAATGGCCAGCACCTTGGCGCCGTGAATATCCGCAAGCGCCGGAGGCGCTTTTGGCATGTTTTCAAAAAACGGCGGCAGCTTGATGTACGTAGATTTCGGATCCCACTTGTAGATATCGCCTTTAGGAACTGTCAAGGACTTCCAGTGCGCATCGCCTTCAAACACTTCGCTGTATTGCTTGCTGTATTGCGCCGTAGTAACGGAAGAACGAACGGTTGATTCGATTTCTTGCGGCGTCGGCCAGATGTCTTTCAAATAAACCGGTTTGCCCGCCAGATCGCTGCCGAGCGGTTCGGTGGTAAGGTCAAGGTCCATGCGCCCAGCAAGAGCGTAAGCGACGACGAGCGGCGGCGAGGCCAGATAATTCGCGCGAACCAGCGGATGAATGCGGCCCTCAAAGTTGCGATTGCCGCTGAGCACCGCAACGGCGATCAGATTGTTATCCTTGATGGCGCTGCCGATGGCCTCCGGCAGCGGACCGCTGTTGCCAATGCACGTGGTGCACCCATAACCGACGAGGTGAAAGTTCAATTTCTCCAGATAAGGCGTCAATCCTGCGGCCAGCAAATAGTCGGTCACGACTTTCGAACCGGGCGCCAGGCTGGTCTTGACCCAGGGCTTGACGTGCAAGCCGCGCTCGACAGCTTTCTTCGCCAGCAGGCCGGCTCCCAGCATGAGTGAGGGATTTGAAGTGTTGGTGCAGCTGGTGATGGCGGCTATGACCACGGCGCCGCTCGAAAGGTCAAACGAGTCGCCATTGTTTCGAACGGCAATCTTCTTGGCCGGCGTTCCTTCCACGACTTTCGTGAAAGATGCCTTAGCCTGGCGCAGCGCGACGCGATCCTGCGGACGCTTGGGACCAGCAACTGTGGCCTCAACGCTTCCCAGATCCAACTCCAGCGTGTCGTTAAACAGTGGAGGAGGCGTCTTATCGGTTCGAAAGAGCATTTGCTCTTTGCAGTACGCTTCGACAAGAGCGATCTGCTCCGCCGAGCGCGCTGTGAATTGCAGATAAGCGAGTGTTTCCGCATCAACGGGGAAGAAGCCCATGGTCGCCCCGTATTCAGGTGCCATGTTGGCAATGGTGGCGCGGTCCGGAACGCTCAGTGTGGACAGACCAGAACCGTAGAATTCCACGAATTTTCCGACGACGCCTTTTTTGCGCAGCATTTCCGTAACGGTCAAAACGAGATCCGTCGCCGTCGCGCCTTCGCTCAAGCGCCCATGCAGACGGAAACCAACGACTTCCGGAATGAGCATCGAAGAGGGCTGGCCCAGCATGGCTGCCTCTGCTTCGATCCCACCGACGCCCCAGCCGAAAACGCCCAGCGCATTGACCATGGTGGTGTGCGAATCCGTGCCCACCACCGAATCGGGATAGGCCTCAAACCGGTTGCCGTAAGGCATCGCACAGACGACTCGCGCAAGGTATTCCAGGTTCACTTGGTGGCAGATGCCGGTGTCCGGCGGAACTACTTTGAAATTCTGAAACGCCGTCTGCCCCCAGCGCAGGAACGCGTAGCGCTCCACGTTACGCTGAAACTCCAACTCCGCATTCAGGCCGAACGCGTTGACGTTTCCAAAATTATCGACCTGCACGGAATGGTCGATGACCAGCTCGGCAGGAAAGAGCGGATTGATTCGCTTCGGATTACCGCCCATGCGTTGCACCGCTTCGCGCATGGTGGCGAGATCGACGATCGCGGGTACGCCTGTAAAGTCCTGCAAGAGGACGCGCGCGGGCATGAAAGCGATCTCTTTTTCCGGAGCACCGGGCCGCCAGTTGGCAAGCGCGCGGATGTCCTCGGCATGGACGAAGCGGCCATCCTCGCAGCGCAGGAGATTCTCCAGAAGGATGCGCAGTGAAAAGGGGAGCTTTGCCAGGTCGGCGACGCCCTGCTTTTCCAGAAACTCAAGGCGGTGAATATCGAAAGTCTGGGCCCCGACGTTGAGTTTGTCGCGTGTGCGGAAAGAATTACCCGCGTTAATGGCCATCCTGACAGTCCTTTCGCTGTGATGCCTAGCCCTCCATCATAACCGAAATTGAATCCGAGCGCCGCGCAGCTATACTGGTATGGCCGTGAATATCGTTCTCATTTCGACTTACGAGTTGGGGAGGCAGCCTTTCGGGCTGGCCTCGCCTGCGGCATGGCTGCGCAAACGCGGCCACCGTGTCGCACCGCTCGACCTTGCCCGGCAGTCCCTGGATGAGGCTGCGATTGGCGAAGCCGAACTGATCGCGATCTATCTGCCCATGCATACGGCCACGCGGCTGGCCGCGCAACTCATTCCTCAGCTTCGGAAACAGAATCCACGCGCGCATCTCTGTTGTTACGGCCTGTACGCTCCCATGAACGTTGACTATCTTCGCGCGCTCGGCATATCCACGATTCTCGGCGGCGAATTTGAAGAGAGTCTCGCACACCTGGCGGAACGCCTGGCGATGGATGGAGCGCGGGCAAAAGCGCTGCCCGCGGGGCCCCTGATCTCCATGGCCCGGTTGCAGTTCGAAGTGCCCGATCGATCGGGAATGCCTGCCATGGAGAAGTATGCGCATCTCATCGTTCCCGGTGACGGCTATCGCATCGTTGGTTCGACGGAAGCGAGCCGCGGCTGCAAGCATCTTTGCCGGCATTGCCCCATCGTTCCGGTTTACAAGGGAGTGTTTCGAATCGTCAGCCGGGACGTGGTACTCGAAGATATTCGCCGCCAGGTGGCCGCCGGGGCGCAACACATCACCTTCGGTGATCCCGATTTCTTTAACGGCATTCGTCACGCGATGGAACTCGCGGAGGCATTTCACCGGGAATTTCCGGCCGTGACGTACGACGTGACCATCAAGATCGAACACTTGCTTAAATATGAGAAGCACCTGCCAGCGCTACGCGATACCGGCTGTCTCTTTGTGATCAGCGCGGTCGAATCCGTGGATGATGCAGTGCTAGAGTTCCTCGACAAGGGACACACGCGCGAAGATTTTCTGCGCGTCGCAAAGATATTCCGCGAACTTGGCATGACCCTTCACCCGACCTTCGTTCCGTTCACGCCCTGGACCACCGTGGATGGCTACCTGGATTTGCTGCGCGTGATCGAGCAACAGGGCGTAATCGAAAATGTCGCGCCCATTCAGCTCGGTATTCGTTTGCTCATCCCGGAAGGCTCGCGAATGCTGGAATTAGAAGAAGTGCGTCGCCTGGTTGGGCCCTTCGATCCACAATCGCTGGCGTATCCCTGGAAAAACGCCGACTCACGCCTGGACGCTCTCAGCGAGACCGTGCAGGAGATCGCCGCCGCAGCGGAGCGGCAAAAGGAATCGCGGCCGGCTACATTCGAACGCATCTGGAGGGCAGCGCACGCCGCAGCCGGACTGCCTGCTCCACAGATCAACACGTCGGCACGATCGCAGGCAAGTGTTCCGTTTCTCAGCGAACCCTGGTACTGCTGCGCCGAGCCTACCCGGGACCAGTTGGTTTCCATCGGTGCCCAAAAGCCACTGGTGAAAAATGCCGTCGCAAGCGCCGATGGCTTTGTTTGATCCCGGCAATAAAATGCGCATCTCGCGTCTTTGCAGAGTCCGCCTTCCGAGGCGGACTGCTCTTCGTGAATAATTTAGACTACCAATGACCGATCCGTCCAAACGCTTGCTGCTCTTTACCGCGAAACTCGGTTACCAGACCCGCAGTTTTGAAGATGCCGCGCACAAGCTGGGCGTGCAGCTTGTTTACGTCACCGATCGATGTCACCAGCTCGAAGATCCGTGGGGCGATCAAGCCATTGCCGTGCATTTCGAAACGCCGGACGTCGCCGCCTACACCGTGATGGAAGCCCTTCGCGGCCAGGATGTCAGCGGAATTCTTGCTCTCGGTGACCGGCCCGCCGCTGCTGCCGCTTATGCTGCGCGCGGTCTGGGAGTCCGTTACAACCACCCTGCAGCTGTCGAGGCCTGCCGCAGCAAGCTGCGCATGAAAGAAGTCTTTCGAGATGCCGGGTTGTCTGTCCCGTGGTTTCGCAATCTTCCGATCGATCCCGCACCCGAACCTGTGCTGCTGGGTATCTCCTATCCCTGCGTGCTGAAGCCCCTTTCGCTTTCGGCGAGCCAGGGCGTGGTGCGGGCGAATAATCGTGAGGAGTTTCTCGCAGCGGCCGCACGAGTCCGGCGGTTGCTCAAATCCCCGGAGATTCTTGCCACGCGCGAAGCGAATCTTGATCGCATGCTTGTGGAAGGCTACATACCGGGGAGGGAAGTAGCCGTCGAGGGGCTTCTCGCGGATGGTGCCCTCCGCATATTGGCGATCTTCGATAAGCCCGATCCGCTCGAAGGTCCGTACTTCGAAGAGACGATCTACGTCGCACCGTCACGGCTTCCCGAATCCGTGCAGCACGCCGTCGAGAAATGCGCGAGAGATGCAGCGCGCGCTCTGGGACTTTCGAATGGACCAATCCACGCGGAGTTTCGAATCAACGACGATGGAGTGTGGCCATTGGAAGTCGCGCCCCGGCCGATCGGCGGTCTCTGTGCTCGGGCCCTGCGATTTTCGTTTGATGGGGCAAATGAACCGATCGGGCTCGAAGAGCTGCTGGTTCGTCACGCGCTGGAACTTCCCGGCTGGAATTCGCCCCGCGAACGAATTGCCTCCGGCGTGATGATGATTCCCGTTCCCAAGAGCGGGATTCTGGAAGGCGTCTCTGGAGAAGATGCCGCGCGTTCGATTCCGGGGATCACCGAATTGTCGATCACCGCCCGGTTGCACGATGCCATCGCTGCCTGGCCGGATGGCTCGAGCTACCTGGGATTTCTTTTTGCGCGGGGGGACACGCCTGAGAGAGTCGAGCACGCGCTGCGCGCGGCCCATGAAAAACTATCGTTCTCGATTACGCCGGGCCTGCCGGTCGAACATCCCGCGACGCGCCGAATGACGAACCAGGGGAATTAGCCTTTTGCCTTAGGCGCAACGTATCCCTCGGGCAATTTAGCCCCTTCGCCGAAGAAAAATTGCTCCATCTGCTCTTCCATGATTTTCTGCGAGTTAGGATCGAGGGGATTCAGCCGGTACTCGTTCATGACCATTTTCGAGTGCTCCAGCCAGAGCTTCCAGGCGTCTTTCGAAACGCTCTCGAAGACCCGTTTGCCAATCTCTCCCCGCCACGGGATGCGATCCAGCCCGGGCAGATCTTTGTCAAATTTCACGCAGTGCACCATGCGCGTGCCAGGCTTCACTTCTTCGCTGGATGCCGGTGTTGGACCGCAAGATTCGTTCGCCATGCTCGTCTCCTCACGCGCGTTCTTTATACTCACCTTACTGCAACTTCGTGGAAATTCCTAGTTGCGTGCAGCTTTTCCACGCCGGTCCGCGCAAGTCCCATCGTCTCGGAGACGGGGACCTGCATAGTTCGCAACGAAGATATTGAAATAGTCAACACGCCAATAGTAGGATCATGATTCAAAGAATTCCCAGGGGACACCTTGCCGCTACCCACGCAAGCGATATTTCCAGGTCTTCTTGAAAGTGCCTATCGGCGGGAGTTACAGAACCTCTTTTCCAAGAATGTGCTCGCCCGGCTCTGGGCGAAGGACACTTCCCTGTGGCCGGCGGAAGATTACCAAGCGGAATCCATGGAGAGCAATCTGGGTTGGCTCGATCTGCCCGGGCAGTTAGGGCCATTGCTCGCCCGCGTGGTCGCCCGCGCCGCGAAGATTACACCCACAGGCTTTGAACGCGTCGTCTTTGTCACCATGGGAGCCTCCAGCCTCGCGGCCGAAAGCATTTTGCCCTTGGCTGCTGCGAGCCTCGGAAAAAGCACCCTCCTGCTCGACACCATCGATCCCGATTCTCTCCGCGCCTTCGATGAATTGCTGCACTTCGACAGAACCCTCTTCGTCTTTGCCAACAAGTCAGGCAAACTCATCGAGACACACTCCTTGCTCTTGTATTTTCTCGAAAGATTGAAAATAATGGGAATCCATTTTCCGGCCCATCATTTTATTACCCTAGCCGAAGAAAATTCCTATCTGGGCCAGCTAGCCGGAGAATATGACTTCCTTGATAGTTTTCTTGATCCCCCGGGCATCCATGGCCGGTTTTCATCGCTCATTCACTTCAATTTTTTTCTCGCAGCGCTCTGTCGCTTGGATCCAGGTGACCTGCTCGTACACACACAATCGATGCGCGATGCCTGCGGTCCCTCCGCCCCAGGGGAAGCAAACC
>DATNLB010000327.1:0-4768 GCA_035603095.1 Candidatus Acidiferrales bacterium | reverse complement strand
CCCCGGTACACCCGATGACTCACTTCTTACGCGACATTCTTCGCCAGCCCAACGAGTTACAACGAACAATCGATTTTTTATTGGGAGCGGGGCGGCCCAGCCTAGACGCGGCGACGACTGCAATCCGCAGCGCTCGCCACGTCTACTTGACTGGAATCGGAAGCAGTTGGCACGCGGCACTGACTGCCGGGCCGTTGTTTCACCTTGGCGCCCACCCGGTCTATATGCAGGACGCAGCGGAGTTGCTGCAGTTCGCCACCATTCCGCCGGACTCAACAATGATCGCAATTTCGCGCAGCGGCCGCAGCGTGGAAATTGTCAATTTGCTGGTTAAAGTTCGCAACAGCGGCGTGACCGTTATCGGCATCACCAATTCGAATGACGGGCCGCTCGCAAAAGAGGCGCAAATTTCCATTGTGGTTCCAATCGAGATGGACCACGCGATTTCCGTCAATACCTATTCCACATTGGCGGCGACAGTCGGGATTCTAGCGAGCGCCGTTGTCGGCTCCTGGAGCGCCACTCTCGCAACCTCGCTCTCCCGCGTTGTCGAAAGGACGGCGTCGGCCATTCCGGTCTGGCAAGCGCAGATCGCGGACACGCCTTGGCTTGCATCTGGGGCCGTTTTTTACTTTCTGGGTCGTGGTTCCAGTCTGGGGAGTTGCCAAGAGGCCAGGCTCCTTTGGGAGGAAGGCCTCAAATCGCCTGCGACCGCGATGGGCACTGGCAGCTTTAGACACGGCCCACAGGAAATGGTTAACAAGGATGTGCGCTTCGGAATTTGGATTGATGGGGAGCGCATGCGTCGGCAAGACCTGGCCGTGGCCAGGGATTTGAGACAACTAGGGGCATCCGTCATGCTGATCGGCCGAGACCTGCCACAGGATGCTGGGAACCTTGTATTCCAACTCCCGGCCGCGCCACCCGACTGGCAATATCTTATCGATATCATCCCTGCGCAACTTGCAGCCGAACGGCTGGCGCAACTCTCAGGAGTTGATTGCGATTCCTTTCGTTATAGTTCTTTCATTGTCGAAGACGACTACGGCTTGTTGCGTGAAGAAGCTGGAGCCCCCAAGGATGAGAAATAGCCCCACGCCTTGGGGAACTGGGAAGGAAGCGAGATGACGCGAACGGGAAATCATGATTGGCGCGGTTGATATCGGCGGAACAAAGATAGCGGTCGGCATGGTGGATGACGCAGGTAGGGTGTTGTCCAAGTTGGAGTATCCGACCGACGCCCATCGTGGGTACGTAAATGGACTCGAGCGAATTATCGGCATGCTGCGAGAAGCGGCGGAGCATGCCGGCGTCCAGATCTCTGGCATCGGAATTGGATCAACCGGAATGGTGTATCCATCCAGCGGCGCCTTTGGCGATGTCGACTTTCTCCCGGGATGGCGGGGGAACAATCCGGTGGAAGATCTGGCGCGGGCGCTCAACGTGACCGTGGCTCTGGAAAACGACGCGGATGCTTCGGCGCTCGGGGAGGCTTGTTGGGGCGCGGGAAAAGGTAAGGCCCGATTGGTTTACGTGACGGTGGGAACCGGCATCGGCGGCGGAATTATCTTCGATGGCCAGCTTTATCGCGGCGCGGACATGGCCCATCCAGAAGTTGGTCACCACGTTATCGACCCATCCGGACCCCCTTGCACCTGCGGTTTCCGGGGATGTTGGGAATCGCTGGCGACTGGTCCGGCTATGATCGCATGGCTCAGAACGCATGAAGCACCAAACTACCGCTATCCCGCAGATATCACCGCCGAACAAGTCTGTGAGCTCGCGCGACAGGGAGATGCCTTGGCTCGCAAGGCGGTTGAGCACGAAGCCTACTACCTGGGTCTCGGCCTAGCCAATCTGATCAATCTTTTTGTTCCGGACGTGATCGTCTTAGGCGGGAGCGTCATGAAGAGCGCGGCTCTATTTCTTGACGGTATTCGCAAAGTAATTAGTCAAGGTTGCCGGTTTGTTCCGTTTGAAAAGACGGAACTGGTCCTGGCTTCGCTGGGAGAGAACGCCAATCTCATAGGTGCAGCGCGGGTGTGGCACCATCGTTTCAAACAGGGAGTCCGTTGGCCTTCGTGACGTCCCTCCGCGAGCGGAGGCCATTTGCTAGACCGGTCCAGCCAATCCCCGGCGTCGCAGGATTCGCAGCAATTGGTTCGGAGAGAGCGAAAAGCAACTCATGGCCAGAAGCCGCTATACAGTCAGCTTGGTGTTCCTCACTTTTTTCGTGATTTCCTTGCTGACCAACATCCTTGGTCCCATTGTGCCGGACATTATCGCCAGTTTTCACGTGAGTCTGACTGCCGCGGGATTTCTGGCCTTCGCCTTTTTCATCGCTTATGGAGTGATGTCCATACCTGCCGGTTTTTTGGTGGAACGATTCACCGAAAAACCTGTGATGGTGCTGGCCTTCTTGGCAGGGACGCTGGGATCCCTGAGTTTCGCACTGTTCCCCGGATATCGCGTAGCCATCATTTCCTACTTCACCATCGGCGCAGGGATGGCTGTTCTCCAAGTGGCCATCAATCCATTGTTGCGGGTCGCGGGCGGGGAAGAACATTACGCCTTCAATTCGACTTTGGCCCAATTGGTTTTCGGAAGCGCATCATTTGTTAGTCCGCGAATTTACTCTTATCTAGTGCTAAATCTCAAGAATCCTTCGCCCGATCAAAATATCATTTTGCGCATCGTGCGGTGGCTGACCCCCGCAGAATTGCCATGGGCTTCGATCTACTGGATTTTCGCTGCTTCCGCCATCACGATGGTGGTCGTTTTGTTCTTTGCCAGGTTCCCAAAAGTCCTGCACACCGCCGAAGAGCGTGCCGGGTCTTTGAACATGTACCGGTCCCTCGCGCGCCAACAGGTTGTGTGGCTGTACTTTGCGGCGATGTTTTCTTACGTGGGTTGTGAACAAGGCACAGCCGATTGGATGTCGAGCTTTCTAAACCGGTATCACGGTTTTGATCCTCATACCACGGGTGCTGCAGCGGTTTCCTGGTTTTGGGGCCTACTCACGGCGGGGTGTTTAGTGGGGATGTTATTGTTGAAGATCTTCGATAGCCGGAAGGTGCTCGTGGGTGCATCCCTAGGGGCTCTGTTCTCTTTGTCTGCAGCCTTGTTTGGTCCGGCAAAGGTTTCCGTAATTGCCTTTCCGGGAGTCGGTCTGTTTGCCTCAGTGATGTGGCCTATCGTAGTGTCGCTCGCTCTCAATTCTGTCGAGGAGTTCCACGGTTCTTTCTCAGGCATTTTGGGTACGGGAGTCATAGGCGGAGCCGTAGTGCCGGTGATCATTGGGCGCATCGGAGACTACGCTGGATTGCGTAGCGGCTTGGCTTTTCTCTACATCACATTTGGATTTGTCCTCAGCGTTGGCTTCTGGGCACGACCAGTGATCAACAATGCCACCATTCGTCACAAGAAAGCGTCTGCTGAGCTTGTAGACTGATGGGGAACTGCTCCGCGGATATGAACCCAGAGCCTCTTGTTCACTTGACCCGAGATTATTGCATTTGCCCGGCCAAGGAGTCCCAGTAAGACTGCTGGCTTTCTTAATCATTCCCTCTGCGCCTCCGCCGCCAGCACAAGCAGCTTGCGCTCGAACTTTCGAAACTGACTCACATCGCGTATGTAATCGGTGAATCCAGGCTTAACCGTTCGGGCCAGTGCGTCGGTGCGTTCTGCCACTTGTCGAGCGGATTCCATCAGAGGTTGTGGTTGCGTTGTTTGTGCGACCCGTCGAAAACATGCTTCCTGTCAGCAATCCGTTGCCGCGCGAGCGGGAAACAATGAAATGCTGACCTGCAGCATCGCGGAAACGTGATTTAAGGTTTCCAGTTGCGGAAATAAGCCGAAAAACCAGTGGGTCGTAAAATATCAAATTTGACATGGAGTGGTACGGCGGATTGGCTGAAAATGAGATCGACTGTGGTCTCGTTACCAGCAGCGATTTCGGGAAGTTCTACCTCATGTTGCTCAATCGGGATGTCGCCTTCGCCGCAAAAAGTTCCCCTGAGTTTATAGCCCCGGAGGATGTAAGTCGGAACGTCATGCCTCGTCTTTAGCCTCAGTTGGAAGGAATTCAAGTGGTTCTCCACGGTTAACGATTCGACCGGGCTCAATTCCCGGCGCAGCACATCGTAAGAAGCTTTTTGTGCCCCACAGAGATCCACAACGCCGTGAACATTTTGCTTCAGCGCGCCCACGCCGCTATAGCCAACATGCGTTCGGTAGTCGTTGTAACAGAAGAAAATCGCGCCTGCCACGAAATCCTTGGTTCGGATAGCCGCGTCGTGGGACCGAAGAATTTCCATTCTGTGTTCGTCACCTTCTGGGCGGTCTTCAGTACAGGCACAGTATCCGTACTCAGAAATGACCACGGACTTGCCGGGAAATGCGGTGTGAAGGCTGTCCAAATGCTTGGCCACTGTCTCTGGAGATCCCGGAGCCCAGCTTCCGAAATACTCATTTGTTTCAATAAAGTCCATCAATCCAGCGGCGTCACGTTCCGGAGTTTTATCCAAGGAGTTTGAAGCATAAGAACAAAGCCGGTTGGGATCCAGCCTCTTCGCCTCCTCCAACATATGTTTCGCGAATTGATACGCAGGAGGATTTTGCCCCCCTATCTCATTGCAAAGGCCCCAAACCACAACCGAGGGGTGGTTGCGGTCGCGCGCGATCATCTCTCTTAATTGCTCCAGGGCGTTTTGCAGGATGTCGGGGTCAGGCTCGGCTCCCATGCCGGCAAATGTGTCGTAGCCCCAGG
>DATNLB010000696.1:0-8642 GCA_035603095.1 Candidatus Acidiferrales bacterium | reverse complement strand
CAATGCCGTCTTCAGCAAAGGCGACATTCGTGAAAACGCGAAAAAACTGCTGGAAGCGGCGCGTTCCGCAACACTTACGCGCGCTTGAGTGCGGCCGCGCCCTAAGAATTTTAGCGGCCGCCTAAAGGTCTGTTTCTTTTTCTCTACTGCTCCTGATAGTTCCAGGTCAGCCCGCCATCAACGAAAAATGTCGTTCCCGTCGCGTAATCGGATTCCGAACTCGCCAGGAATGCCGCCATTGACGCTACGTCTTCGGGTTTGCCCAGCCGCTTCAGCGGAATGTTTCCTAGCAACGCGTTCAGCTTGACCGGGTCATTCAACAGCTTCGTGTTGATGGGTGTTTCGATAGCGCCAGGGGCGATGTTGTTTACGGTGATGCCCAGCGGGGCGAGTTCGATCGAGAGGTTGCGCGTCAGCATTTTCACGCCGCCCTTGCTCGCGCAATACGAAGTGAAATGCGGGAAGGGAAGCTCTTCATGCACCGAGCTGATGTTGATGACTTTGCCGCCGGCCTTCGCCTGCATGCGGTGTTTCACGAATGCCTGCGTGATGAAGAAAAGACCTTTTAGATTGACGTTCAGGACCGCGTCGTAATCTTCTTCCGTGGCGTCCCAGAAATCGGCATGGCGTTCGAGTCCCGCGTTGTTGACCAGGATTTCTATCTTTCCAAACTGCGCCACGGTATCTGCGATGAATTTCTGCCCGTCCGCAACGCGGCCTACGTCGCATTGGAATCCAACAGCTTTTCGCCCCAGCTTCTGAATTCCCGCGGCTACTTCCTCCGCTCCCGCCTGGTTTGAGCGGTAGCAAAAGGCTACGTCCGCACCTTCCTGCGCGAACCGCTGCGCGATGGCCAAGCCGATTCCTTGGCTCCCTCCGGTAACTGCCGCTACCTTTCCCTCCAGCCTGTTTGCCACGATTTTCTCCTTACGCCGTGTTTAGAAGTGTGATGCGCGAGGCTGGCTTTTGTTTCAAGGATCGGCTTACGATGCCGCACTCCACCGTCCTTGCGCAATTCCCTTCGTCAACCGGTTGAGCGGAGCACCCGCCGGTTCCGCAGGTGTGACGGACCCTGTCCGAGAGGCCAGTTAATCTTCTGTGTGTACGGTCAATTGACCGCCCCGCGGACTCCGCAGCAAGCTATTCTGTGAGGAGGAGAATCGCGATGAAATACATACCGTTTGCAGTGGTTCTTGTGGCGCTGATTCCCTCGCCGGCTTATGCGCAAAATACTCAATTCTCGGACTGCCGGACTCTTGAGGCCGCAGGTAATAATATCGAGTCGGACGAAGTTCTTGTTAATGGAATGGTTTGCAAGGCCGTTAAAGCCAAAGCAAATCCGTCAGTTTCCACAACAGCTGCCGGAAAAACAGAGACTGAGAAGCGCATGGCCCTCCTGGGAATTATCGAGCCCGAGACGCTGCGATCCAAGGTGAAAGCCGATGCAATCCCGCCAGAGGTTGTCCGGACACCTGCGTCGGCTTCCGGAAAAACCGCGGAAACTGAGAAGCGCATGGCCCTCTTGGGAATTATCGAGCCCGAGACGTTGCGGTCCAAGCCGAAAGCAGAAGCAAACGCGGCAGGGGATGTGGCGACACGCCGAACAGGCACTGAGCCTGAGCCCGATGCGGAGCCAGGAGCGAATGTAACGCCGCAGTCTGCGCAGTTTGAGATGAAACACAATGCAAGCCTGGGAGATATTGCGCGGGCATATCAAAAAAATTCGCAAGCTCAAGCAGCCGCGGCGCGGGAGGACA
The DNA here is from genome assembly GCA_035603095.1 of Candidatus Acidiferrales bacterium. Classification (GTDB taxonomy): domain Bacteria; phylum Acidobacteriota; class Terriglobia; order Acidiferrales; family UBA7541; genus Acidiferrum. The sequence continues at coordinate 6,885 of DATNLB010000696.1, read as the reverse complement.
TCGTAGCGCCAAAGAAGCTACCCACTGAGGTGAAAGTCACGGCAACAACGACGGCTACCGCGCCAGAAATGGCTACGACTACGCCGCTTCAGCCGGGCAAGAAGGCTAACGCCTTGACAGTAGCACAAGCACCGACGTCTAAGTTGACTCCGAAAGAAACCCCGCCACCTATTACACCAGCTTCTGTAACGCCCACCAAGCTTCCGACCGCAGCGAAGACTGAAGTTCTTGCAGCTCCACAAACGCCAGCGCCTGCGTTGAAGGCCGAAAGCAATTTGCCAACGGTTGTGGCGACACCGGTCATAACTCCCGAGCCTCAGCCGCCAGCGAAGACTGAAGTTTTTGCAGCGCCACAAACGCCAGTGCCTGCGGTGAAAGCCGAAAGTAATTTGCCAACAGCTGTCGCGACACCGGTTATAACTCCGGAGCCTCCGTCAGACGGGAAGGTGGAAGCATTTGCATCAGCAGCAGCACCACCATCTCCAGTGAAGCCCGAAGCCAGTCCGGTGGCGGCTCCAGCGGCAGAAGAAGTCGCAGAAATTGCGCCACAGAAAAGCGTCATGCTAGGAGTGTTTGTCGAGCCCCGGACGTCATCGTCGGAGATAACTCGCGCGCCAGAAGTAGTTTCTTACGGTAGCGCCCTGGAAGATGGATTCAATGATGGGCAACGAGCGGGGTGCAGAAAAAACGTATCCTTGGGAAGTCTGGATAAGGAGAAGCTATTTCTGGCCATTCCGGAGTGGGCAGCGGGCTGGTATGAAAAGAATCAGAAGAAGTTTCCCGGGATGTGTTTCTCTGACGCGCCCATGCCCGGAGCACAAAATTACCTGATTGTCTTTTACACTTCCGCGCCGGCCGTTTCTGGAACCGAGCCACTGAAGAACATCTCTGCTTCGGCCGACATGTCGCCCGACTCGGGGGTCGGAACTTTCACGACGAGCTACGGCTCAACGTGGCACTACACCTATGACCGAACAGCGACGCCCACGGTCACTACCGTCTTGATGGAAAAAGTGCCCCACAACCTGCAACCAAATGTTCTGTATGCCACTGCGTACTCCGAGCAAGGCATTCCGATCTCTCAGCACTGGCCCACGCCCATAACCAAGAAGAGCAAGGAAACATCTGGAAAGCACGGAAAGAAACGAGATGCGTCGCTCCCGGCAGTTCACATCATGGGCGAATTGCTGAACCAAATGGCGGAAGACATCGCGAAGCACTAGCCCTTCCAGACGTACTTACCGCAGGTGCAGGGGACTGTCTCGGTGGGAAGCTTCTTTTCCATCAGTTGCCGGCAAACTGGACACTTTTTCTGCCACATATCGATACCCGTCTTTTCTTCTGACTGGGCCTTCTAACAAATAAAGTCTACTCCCCGGGTATTCGGCTGTCTGTCGCAATAGGCACAAAAGCAAACCTGTTCCTTTTTGCACAGATGCTCCTGTCTCGACGCGTTAGTCTGCTCAGGAATACGGATTCGCCGGAATTTCACGATTCAGCTTGCTCGAGTCTGGGACGTAAATCCCGGTTCGCGGTTTCAACATCAGTTTCGTTCAAAGCGGCTGAGCAGACGGCAAGCCAGTCGGCCAGGAAGAGTCGGAGCACAGAAAAATCGGATTGTCTCGCTATGGAAAAGACCAATCAAATCGTTTTCTTGTCCTTGTTGGTCGCTGGCAGCCTCTTGTTGGGTAAGGCGAGCCCCGCGCTGTCTGGAGATGCGGCGGAGGAATCCGGCGGGCAACGCAGTTCCCGCGCGGCGCACCGGGGCGCATCTCCCGCCACAGAACTTATCGCCGGCAGCCGCCCTACAGGGACGGTTTCTGCCGCCGGTAATGATCCGGACCGAAGTCACACGCCAACTGCGGGAGAACTCGTAGGTGCGGTCGTCGCAAATGAGTTGATGGACCGTGAGAAGCGGCGCAAGTGGATCTGTATGATCGAAAAACGAGCGGGGAAGCAAACCCTCACCGAAGTCCAAATAGAGACCAAGGACGGCCCACTATACCGGTTGCTTGCGATCGACGGTACGGCGCTTAACCGCGGCCAGCGGCAGCAGGACGACGCGCGCATTGGCCGCCTGATGACCGATCCGAGGTCATTGCTGAAGTTAAAGCAAGCGCAGGAGGAAGATGAGCTCAAGCTCGAGAAGCTCATGAGCCTGATGCCGGAAGCTTTTGTTTACGACTATGATGGTGTCGAAGAAAATCTTCTCCGAGTCAAATTTAGTCCCAATCCTAAGTACAATCCGCCAACTTACGAGGCGCGGGTGGTACACAGCCTGGCCGGAACCATTCTGATCGATTCGGAACAGAAGCGCCTGGCAAAAGTCGCGGGCCACCTTACGGATCGCGTAGAGTTCGGTTACGGACTGTTGGGACGAATTGACAGCGGCACAGTGGAGCTGGGGCGAGTAGCCGTGGGCCCGCAAGAGTGGAAGACCGCTTTCATCAACATCCACTTCTCAGGCCGCGCTGTGATATTCAAGACCATCAACAAAGAACAATATGAGCGGCGATCTGATTTCCGCGCGGTCTCCAGCGATCTCAGCCTCGCCGACGCCAAGGATCTTCTTATTTCTCGCCTCCCTCCGCCTCCACAAACACCGTAAACCATCGAACACGTTTATGCACGTCCTCGCCGGGCTCTTGAGTCCGGAGGCTTTACGGCGCGCGAGGTCGTTATCCAGTCAGTCTTTAGGACTAGGCGCGTTCTGCATGCGAGAATGGGTGCCAGCTTCGAATGAGAATGCTCACTCGCGAGATTCTTGCAATCGCAGCACCTACGGTAGTCCGAAGCGTGCGGCGCTGGATCTTCCATCTCGGTGGATTGGGTTTTATTCCGCTGGGACTCCTGGACAGCTCCGTGATTCCACTCCCGGGAAGCATGGACGTGCTGACGATCGTCTTGTCTGCAGGCAATCAAGGGTTATGGCTTTATTACGCCTTGATGGCGACGGTTGGTTCCGTGATCGGAGGTTTCGTCACCTACCGGCTTGCTCGCAAAGGAGGCAAGGAAACGCTCGAACGCAAGTTCCCGGCCAGGAGGCTCGAGAAGGTTTACAAAATATTCAGGCGATGGGGCTTTGGGGCCATCGCCATCGCCGCCTTGCTGCCTCCGCCGGCACCCATGGTTCCATTTCTCTTTGCCGCGGGCGCCATGCAATATTCCGTGAAAAAATTTCTCTTCGCACTAACGCTAGGCAGGATTATCCGATACTCCCTCCTCGCGTTCCTGGGAGCCCGTTACGGACGGCAAGTGCTCACGGTCATCTCGCAACATGGGCATCCGGTCCTCATTGCGGTTATCGGGTTGATTACGGCGGCAATGGCGGCTCTCATTTTCATTCTCGCAAGTAAACGCAAAAAACGAGCGCACAGTTAGCCAAGTCTTGGGCTATGGGAGCAATAGAACATGTTTCCGCGCCTACTGCGCCGGGGAAGTGCCTTCTCTAGAGGGGGCAGGATGTTTTCGTGTCCCCACAAGAGCGAAGCTGGGCCCTAGGCGACGGTGACTTCGGGGCTGAGGTAGACGTCCTGGATGGTGTTGAGGAGCTGGACGCCTTCTTTCATGGGGCGCTGGAAGGCTTTGCGGCCGGAGATGAGGCCGGTGCCGCCGGCGCGCTTGTTGATCACAGCGGTGGCTACGGCTTCCTCGAAGTCGTTGGCGCCGGACGCGCCGCCGCTGTTGATCAAGCCTGCGCGGCCCATGTAGCAGTTGGCCACTTGGTAGCGCGTCAGGTCGATGGGATGGTCGCTGGAGAGATCGGTGTAGATGCGCTTGTCGAATTTGCCGTAGCTGGAATCGCCCATGTTAAGCGCCTGGTAGCCGCCGTTATTTTCCGGGAGCTTCTGCTTGATGATGTCCGCCTCGATGGTCACGCCGAGATGGTTGGCCTGGCCGGTGAGATCGGCGGAGAGGTGGTAGTCCTTGTCCTTCTTAAATGCGTTGTTGCGGAGATAGCACCAGAGGACGGTGGCCATGCCGAGTTGGTGGGCGTGGGCGAAGGCCTGGCTGATTTCGACAATCTGGCGGCCGCTCTGTTCGGAGCCGAAATAGATGGTGGCGCCGACGGCGGACGCGCCCATGTCGTAGGCCTGCTGCACGGTGCCGAAGAGAATTTGATCGGCTTTGTTCGGGAAGGTGAGCAGCTCGTTGTGATTCATTTTGACGATGAAGGGGATTTTGTGCGCGTACTTGCGTGCGACGGAGCCGAGCACGCCGAAGGTGGAGGCTACGGCGTTGCAGCCGCCTTCGATGGCCAGCTTGACGATGTTACCGCCGTCGAAGTAGTCGGGATTTTTCGCGAAGCTGGCGCCCCCGGAGTGCTCGATGCCCTGGTCGACAGGCAGAATCGAGAGATAACCCGTACCGCTGAGGCGGCCGTGGCTGAACAGGCGCTGGAGATTGGTGAGGACGCGCACGTTGCGGTCGGTCGCGGCGTAGACGCGGTCGACAAAGTCCGGGCCCGGAAGATGCAGGCGCTCCTTGGCGATCTTCGGCGACTTGAATCCCAGCAGGGAATCCGCCTTTGCGCCGAGATAGGTTTCGATTTTTCCCTGGATCGTGCTGGTTGCCATTTCTTTCTCCTCATTTCAGGTGCGACCGCCAAGCGGTCGATTCAAGTGTGACTGCCGTGCAGTCAAATCAAGCGTGACCGTAAACCGGTCAACTATTCTCGAATTCCTATCGAAAGCATGCTGCCGGCGGCAGTGTCCACCAGCCAGAGCAGTTTTCCGTTTTTCGGCTGGAGCAGTTGCGCAGGCAATTGTTCCGGCTCAAACGGACCTTCCAGCACGGCCTTCAGTGCGGGGGCTTTGTCCGCGCCCGTCGCCATGAAGATGACTCGGGCGGCGTTGCTGGCAGCCGGCGCAGTCAGCGTGATGCGATCCGCGTACAATTTGCCTACCCAGTTTCTCACGGCGATGCGTCCATCGGCATGCAATGCTTTCGTTCCCGGGAAAAGCGAGAGAGTGTGGCCCTCGTTGCCCATTCCCACCAGCACGAGATCAAAGCGCGGATACTCTCCATTCTTCAGCTTGAAATACTCGTGCAGAGCCTTTTCGTATTCTAGCGCGGCCCGGTCCGCATCGGGATATTCACCTTTGATCCGCGTGACCTGTTCCGGTTTCATCGGCGACTTTGCAATCATCGCTTCCGTCGCCATGCGAAAATTGCTGTCGGGATGGTCCGGCGGGACGTGCCGCTCGTCGCCGAAGAACAGATGCATTTTATCCCAAGGGGCCTGCGAGCGTAGCGTTGGATCGTTGACCAGGAGGCTGTAGAGTGCTTTCGGGGTCGATCCCCCTGCCAGCGCTACGTTGAAGGAGCCTTTCTCGCGTACCGCCGATGCCGCGGCTTGAACGAACTCTTGCGCAGCGCGCTTGGCGATGGCTGCGCCGTCCGCCAGGATTCGAATCTCACGCTCCACGCGCGCTCCTCTTAAGTGATGATTCCCGTTTTATCCGGTACAGCAATCCTGCCGCGCTTGTCGACTTGCTCTTCGCCTGGCCGCCGCCACGAGCGGCCGTCCTTTTCCAGCAATTCATCGGCCTCGAGGGGTCCCCAGGAGCCCGCGGCATAGTTCGGAAAGCCCCGCGCGGGTAGTGCATGCCAGACGTCAAGGATGGGCTGAATCACACTCCAGCCCGCTTCGACCATGTCCGCGCGCTGGAAGAGTGTGGCGTCGCCCGCCATGCAATCGCGGAGAAGACGTTCATAGCCGGTGCTGTGCTCCACGCCGAAATACGTGCTGTAGTCGAAATCCATATTCACGAGGCCCAGCTTCATCACCGAGCCGGGAACTTTGGCGCCGAAGCTCAGGGAGATGCCTTCATCGGGCTGGATTTGAATGACCAGGCGGTTGGTCTCGAGGTTTCTCACCGTGGTGTTGCGGAAAAGAACGAACGGTGTGCGGCGAAACTGGATGACGATTTCGGTCATTCGCTGGGCGAGGCGCTTGCCAGTGCGCAGATAGAACGGCACGCCGGCCCAGCGCCAATTGTCGATTTGCAATTTCAGGGCGACGAAGGTTTCTGTGTTCGAATCCGCAGCCACGTCGGGCTCGCTGCGATAGCCCGCGACTCGCTGGCCGTCGACCGTGCCGCCGCCGTATTGCCCGCGCACCGTATTTTTCAACACGTCTTCCGGGTCGAGAGGTTGAACGGCGTGGAGCACTTCGGCTTGCTTGTTGCGAACTTCGTCCGCGCCGAAAGAGATGGGCGGTTCCATCGCGGTCATGGTGAGCAACTGGAAGAGATGATTCGGCACCATGTCGCGGAGGGCGCCGGCGGTCTCGTAAAAGCCGCCGCGATGCTCGACGCCGACGGTTTCCGCGGCGGTGATTTGCACGTGATCTACGTAGTTGCGGTTCCAGAGTGGCTCGATGATGTTGTTGGAAAAGCGGAAGACCATGACGTTTTGCACGGTCTCTTTGCCGAGGTAGTGGTCGATGCGGTAAATCTGTTTTTCGGTGAGGACCTGCTCAAGATCCTTGTTCAGCTGTTTGGCGGAAGCCAGGTCGTGGCCGAAGGGTTTTTCGATGATCACGCGCGCCCAGTGACCACTCTCTTCTTTCGTAAGACAGCACTGGCCCAGCATTTGAGCAATGGGGGAAAAGAACCGCGGAGCCACGGCCAGATAGAAAAACCGGTTGCCCAGAGTGTTGTGCTGTTTGTCGGCTTCGCTGATTTGCTGGTCCAGGCGCTTGTATGCTTCCGGGTCCAGGAAATCGCCTTTGACGTAGTAGATGCGCTCGATCATCCAGTCCCAGAGCTTGGGATCGATGGGGGCGGGAGCGTACTTGGGGATCTCTCCGGCCAGCATTTTTCGAAAGCTGCCGGTGTCATAGTCGTTGCCGGCAAAGCCCACGATGGCAAATTGTTTAGG
>DATNLB010000257.1:0-8416 GCA_035603095.1 Candidatus Acidiferrales bacterium | reverse complement strand
TCGGGCTCCAACCCTTTGGAGGAGGCTCCAGCGGAGGGCCTCCCGATTCTTCGGAAATGCCTTTGGCCCAGGGAAGAAATAGTTCTTGCCGGAGAGCCCCTATTTGACCGCTTCGCAGTCCTGTGCACAGGCCTGCAACTTCCCCCGGCTAAACAGAATGAACCATGAAACTCCCCAAAATTCCCCACGGTAGCGCAGTTGCGACCCGGTACACCCTCCCATGAAAGACGGATCGTTTTCAAAACAAAGGAGTTGCGGAAAAAGCATTTTGTAACTTGCTGAATTGAAAGAGGATGGGCGACGGGAGATTTTGTTACTTGTGAAGAGGCGAACAGGCGCGAACTAGGGGCGGAATGATGGGGCTGGCGGCTAACAACCACAAAGAATGTTAACATGAAGGTACCGTACTCGCCAAGATAAAGTTGAGGCTTACTTGTAAGCGGTTTGGATGCTGAGGGATAGGGGGTGTCTGTTTGGTTTTGGCACCGGGAAATGCTAAAAGGTGCGGCATTTCTGGCGCAAGGGGTGATAACCGGTGATAACCATCGTATAAAAGTCAAAAGGAAGTCACTCTGGCTGGGGCATGAGAACCTGGGGTAGACTGTGGGCGTAAAGATTCATCTGCGACCTGAGCTGGAAGAAATGATCAAGCAGAACGTTCAGCGAGGGCCCTGCCAAACCGTGGATGAGTTTGTGGAGCACGCCATTTCCCTGCTTCACGAGCAAGGAGCCTGGCTGGCCGGGCATGGCCCCAGATCCGGGCAAATATCGAGGGAGGCTACGCAGCCGCGCAACGCGGAGAATCGATCGATTCCGCCCAGGTTCGTTCCAGGCTGGATGAAAGGAAACGTGCTCGGCTGGCTGAAAAGCGGCAAGGATGAGCGTTATCAATGTTAGTTTCAAATCGAACCCGTCACCTCAAGTTTATAGTACTGCTCCTTGCTTTGAGTTTGGCCGGTTGCAGAGAAGATGAAGCCAAGACCGCCTCCGCCGCAGCTTTTAACGATATTTCAATCAGTGTTGAGAGACTATCAGACATCCACGCGGCTACGCACATTTGTGAACTGGCAGCGGCGATAAGCTTGAAAAGACCCGGCAGGGCTGAAGAATGTTCTAGCAGGCCCGCAGCGATGGCCGAAGAGTTGGAGAACGAATTTCTGAATGCTTTCCAGAAAAACCCGGCTTGCAAAGGGATCACGCTCATTGTTGGAACGGATGACCCCGCAAGGCTTGCGACGCCTGAGGAACAGCAAAAATTGGCGCATGCAAAGTATCGCCTCTATTTCCATCTCACGGTGACGAAAGAAGGGGACGTGAACTGGGACAATTCGAACTGGCAACTAGAGCGTATCCTTGGCGACCGCAAGCCAGTACACGGCGCGATGACGAACCTGGAAAAAGAAACTACCGCCTTCTGCGCCGTGGTTCGGGGCGAGGGCGGTTCCGTCCGTTAGTGTACTCGCCGACGCATTCGTGAGGACTTCATCGTAGGTGCGGAGTGGAGTTGAGGGGGCGATGAGAACAATTAAAGGACCAGGGATATTTCTGGCGCAGTTCGCCGATGATGTGGCCCCGTTCAATAGCTTGAAGAGCATCGCTTCGTGGGCCGCCAAGCTCGGCTATAAGGGGGTGCAAATTCCATGCTGGGATGCCCGCTTGTTTGACCTGCAGCGAGCAGCAGAGAGCAAGACTTACTGCGACGAGATCCGCGGCACACTGGCAGGCCACGGCCTTGCCGTCACCGAACTCTCGACGCATCTTCAAGGCCAGTTGGTGGCCGTGCACCCCGCGTATGACTTGGCCTTCGATGGGTTCGCGCCAGAAAAGCTAAGGGGCAACCCGCGGGCGAGGCAAGCGTGGGCGGTTGAACAATTATTGCTGGCAGCGCGCGCGTCCACCAATCTGGGACTTGCGGCACATGTTACCTTTTCCGGGGCGCTGGCGTGGCCGTATTTGTATCCGTGGCCGCAGAGACCGGCGGGGCTGATTGAAACTGCTTTTGAAGAGCTGGCAGCGCGTTGGCGTCCCATCCTAGATGCATTTGAAAAAGCGGGAGTGGATCTATGCTACGAAATCCATCCCGGCGAAGATTTGCATGATGGGGTGACATTCGAAATGTTTTTGGAGCGTGTGGGCAAGCATCGGCGGTGCAACATGCTTTTTGATCCGAGCCATTTCGTGCTGCAGCAGCTTGATTACCTGGAGTTCATCGATCTGTATCACAGCCGGATTAAAATGCTTCACGTGAAGGATGCGGAGTTCCGTCCGACCGGCCGGCAGGGCGTTTACGGGGGCTATCAAGCCTGGGTAAATCGGGCCGGAAGGTTTCGTTCGCCGGGAGATGGGCAAGTTGATTTCAGCGCTATATTTTCCAAGCTGACGCAGTATGATTTTCCCGGGTGGGCGGTGCTGGAGTGGGAGTGTTGCATCAAGAGCAGTGAACAGGGAGCGGCGGAAGGGGCGCCGTTTATTCAGCGCCATATTATTCAGGCAGCTGGCGGAGCTTTTGATGATTTTGCTGGTTCAGGGGCGGACCAGGGGGCTAACCGGCGGATGTTGGGGCTGGCGTAATTGGCGCAGGCGTCGTAAAGGGTGAGAGCCTCCTCCGCGTTGCGGGGATCTTCAACACAGAGTGCACAGAGTGCACGGAGAAGAATGGAAAAAGGAACATGACGGCAAATTCACAAGCGAGTGATGGGAAGAATCAGCGCCTGCGGCTCGGGATGGTCGGCGGCGGACCGGGCGCTTTTATTGGAGCGGTTCACCGCATTGCCGCGCGGCTCGACGATCGTTTTGAGCTGGTTGCGGCGGCTTTGTCCTCGAATCCCGAGCGAAGCCGCGCCGGGGCTCTTGAACTGCATATCTCGCCGGAGCGCGCTTACGGAAGTTTCGCAGAAATGGCCGCGGCGGAAGCAAAGAGGCCGGACCGGATTGACGCGGTCTCGATTGTAACGCCCAATCATCTTCATTTCGAGCCGGCGAAAGCGTTTTTGGAGGCGGGCATTCACGTTATTTGCGACAAGCCGCTGACCACAACGGTGGAAGATGCGCTGGCGCTGGCGCAGATCGTTCGGCGCAGCGGGCTGATTTTTGGGTTGACGCATAACTACACGGGGTATCCCCTGGTGCGGCAGGCTCGGGAGATGATTGAGGCGGGGGAACTTGGGCGAATTCGCGTCGTCCAGGTGGAGTACGCGCAGGACTGGCTGACCACGGCGGTTGAGAGAACTGGGCAGAAACAAGCCGTTTGGCGCACCGATCCCGCGCAGAGCGGACCTGCGGGTTCCCTTGGGGATATTGGAACGCATGCTTATAACATCGCGTGCTTTGTGACGGGACTGCGCTGCGATCAGGTGGCGGCCGACGTGTCCATTTTTGTGCCGGGGCGGCGGCTCGACGACAACGTGCAAGTGCTCCTGCGATTTGAGGGCGGCGCGCGAGGAATGTTGTGGGCGAGCCAGGTGGCTCCCGGAAACGAGAACAACCTGCGCTTGCGGGTTTATGGGGAGAAGGCGGGAATCGAGTGGGGGCAGGAGAATCCGAATTATCTGAGGTTTACCCCGTATGGGAAACCGCCGGTAACGATCAGCCGGGCCGGGGCTGGGGCAACGCCTTCGGTGAAGCAGGCGAGCCGCATCCCGTCCGGGCATCCCGAGGGATATCTGGAGGCGTTCGCGCAACTTTATGCGGACTTGGCTGAGCAGATCGCTGCACGGAACGCCCGGCGCGCTCCGATGCCCGCATCGCTGCTCGTGCCAAAAGTGGAGGACGGCGTAGATGGAGTTCGTTTCATCGCAGGAGTCCTAGAATCTTCTCGCCAAAACTCGGCCTGGGTGAAGATACCGGCGTCCGAGCAGGGAGAGAAGGCCAGGCCGGCCTGAAGCTCGGCCCTACACAATCGATGGGAGGGAGTGCGCCGCGCTTGTTCGAAGGTGGGACGGGGAATCCCATTTCCGGTCGATTGGGGGAGTTCTCGACAAAAGAATTCCCGCTAAACCATTGAAACAAAATATACTTAGCGAAGGGAACCTGGGGCCGGAGAGTTGCGTTCTAATAGGTGACAATATATGGATATCCAAAGACCATCGAACGCTCGCGCCAAGAAGATCAGACGAATCGCTTACGGCACCGTCGCGCTCCTCCTCGTGGGAGGGGTAACCTACGGACTCTCCAAGCTGCGGCCTGCCGCGCCAAGTGTGGACCGTGCCACGATTTGGCCGGATGAAGTGAAGCGCGGCCCCATGTTGCGGGAAGTGCGCGGGTTGGGGATCCTGGTGCCGGAAGACATCCGGTGGGTCGCGGCGCAGACCGATGCACATGTGGATAAATGGGTTTTGCGACCGCCTGCCATTGTCAAGCCAGGTTCCATCATCATGGAATTGAGCGACCCGATCGTGCAGAAGGATGCGGTCGACGCGGAATTCCAGCTCAAAGGGGCGGAAGCGGATTACGCAAACCTCAGGGTGCAGGTGGACAGTGATCTGATGAACCAGAAGGCCAACGAGGCCGCCGTGCGCAGCGACTACGAGCAAGCCCGTCTGCAACATGACGTAGACGAGAAGCTATTCAAAGAGGGCATAGGGTCTGACCACATCAGGAGTCTCTCCAAAGTGAAGGAAGAACAACTGGAGATTCGCGTGAAGCTGGAGGGTGAACGAACGAAAATCGCAGTGGATTCCGCGAAAGCGCGGCTGGCAGCACAGCAGGCAAAGGTCGAGCAGATGAAGGCGCTCTACCAGTTGAAGAGAACCCAGGTGGAGGCGCTCCACGTGCGCGCTGGCATCGACGGAGTGCTGCAGCTTCTGCCGGTAGATGTGGGGCAGCACGTGACACCGGGAATGAACCTTGCGCGTGTGGCGGACCCGAAGAAGCTCAGGGCGGAAATCAAGATTGCGGAAACGCAGGCCAAAGACGTGGTGCCCGGGCAAAAGGCGGCAATTGACACGCGGAACGGCATCGTTGGGGGGCACGTTTCGCGAGTCGACCCCTCGGTGATCAATGGAACGGTCACGGTGGACGTGACGATTGATGATCCCCTTCCGCCGGGTGCGAGGCCGGATCTAAGCGTGGACGGCACTATCACACTCGAGAATCTGAAGAACGTGCTGTATGTGGGGAGGCCGGTGCACGGGCAGTCCGACAGCACGATCGGGATTTTCAAAATTATAGATGACGGATCAGAAGCTGTGCGCGTCAATGTTAAGTTGGGGCGAAGCTCGGTGAACACGATCGAAATTCTGGATGGATTGAAGGTCGGAGACAAAGTGATCCTGTCCGACATGTCCGCGTGGGACAACTTCGACCGGGTGCGCTTGAAGTAAAGCAAGTAAAGGGTGTGTTGAACTTTGACGGGGCTTCCGAATCAGTGATTGCGGATCTCTGCGCCCGCTAAGAAATCGGAACGGGGCGCTCGCAGGAGGATTGAAGATGCACACGCTCTTCGAGGACGTGCGCTACGGCCTGCGAATGCTGGCGAAGAATCCTGGCTTTACCTTCATTGCCATTCTGACGCTGGCGCTGGGCATCGGTGCGAACACGGCGATCTACTCCCTGCTCAATCAAGTGCTGTTGAGGCGGCTGCCGGTACGGAATCCGGGCGAGTTAGTGGTGCTGAAGTCGCCGGGGCCGAAACATGGGCACGTTTGGAGCGATGGCGATGATTCGGAGATTTTTTCCTACCCCCTGTACAAGGGGCTGGCAAAAAACACGGCTGTTTTTGACGGCGTGATGGCGCGCTATCAATTTTCCGCCGCCATTGCGAGCCACGGACAGACCGACCGTGGCTCTGGCGAGCTGGTGACTGGGAATTATTTCGAGGTGCTGGGCGTGCGGCCGGCCCTCGGACGGGTGCTGTCGCCTGCCGATGACGATGTCCAAGGCGCTCATCCCGTCCTGGTCCTGAGCCATGCCTATTGGACGCGGCATTTCGGCGGGGATAGCGGAGCGCTGAATCAGACCATTCTTGTGAACAACACCGAAATGACCATCGTCGGCGTGGCACAAGCGGGATTCAGCGGCATCCAGGTGGGACAGACGCCGGACATTTTTGTGCCCATGACCATGAAGGGGCAGATGACGCCGATCCGCAATGGGCTGGACGACTGGAATGATTCGTTTCTAGCAGTGCTGGCGCGGATGAAGACAGGCGTGTCCAAGGCGCAAGCCGAGGCGGGGATCAACGTTGATTACCCAGGGCTGCTGGAGCAACAAGCTGCGACGCTTCACCTGCACGCGGGAAAAGAACATAAGGAGTTCCTAAGCAAGAAGATCGTGCTGTATCCCGGGGCGCAGGGGAGAACGACGGTTCAGAGGGATTCGGGGCCGGCGCTGATGGCGCTGTTTGCCATGGTGGCGTTGGTGCTGCTGATTTCGTGCACCAACGTGGCGAATCTGCTGCTGGCCAAGGCGGCTGCACGGCAGCGCGAGTTTGCAATCCGATCGGCGCTGGGAGCCACGCCGGGGCGGATGATGCGGCAACTCCTAGTGGAAAGCTTCCTCTGCGCACTGGGCGGAGGGGTCCTGGGGCTGATTTTGGGCGTTTGGATAATGAACATTTTGACGCAAGCCGTCGTTTCTGAAGCAGGGATACAAGGGATCACAGCACAGGTGGATGGAGGCGTATTGGGGTTCGCGGCGGCAGCGACGGGGATCTCGGCGCTGCTTTTCGGGCTGATCCCGGCGTGGCGCGCGACGCGAACCGGGGTTTCGCAGATGCTGAAGGATCAAGGATCGACGACATCCGCGGGGCCGGGTCACGTGCGATTCCGCAAATACCTCGTTGCGGGACAAGTGGCATTCACGCTGCTGTTGCTGACGGGCGGGGCGCTGTTTTCCCGGACGCTGTGGAATCTGCGGAAGCAAAACCTGGGATTGAGCACGGAGAACTTGATCACGTTTTCGATTGCGCCGCAGTTGAGCGGCTATGACGAGGCGAGAACAGTGGCCCTTGTCGACCAGTTGAGGGAGCGGCTGGGGGCGCTTCCGGGGGTGCTAGGGGTGGGGTCATCGCAGATAGCAGTGCTGACGGGAACGGACATGGGCGGCAACATCACCGTGGAGGGCCGTCAAAACCTGGACACGGATGACCGGCACGTGAATTTTGACGCGGTGAGCCCGAATTATTTTTCGACCATGCGGATCCCGCTGCTTTCGGGGCGCGAATTCAACGCCGGAGACACGACCGCGAGTACGAAAGTGGCGATCATCAACGAAGCCATGGTGAAGGAGTTCTTTCCGAAGAGAAACCCCATCGGGGTGCACTTCGCGCTGGGCGGGGGAAATGACGTCAAGCCGAACATCGAGATCGTTGGTGTTGTGAAAGATGCAAAAGAGGGGCACGTACGCGATGCGGAGCGGCCGTATTTTTATCAGCCGTATTCGCAATTCGGAAAACTCTACGGCATGAGTTTCTACGCCCGCAGCCAGCAAGACCCCCTGCTGATTGCGAATGCCATGCGGGAAACGGTGCGGCACGCAGACGCCAATCTGCCGGTGTACGACCTGAAAACGGTGCAGCGCGTCGTGGACGAAGATCTATTTGCGGAACGCGTGATCGCGGGGCTTTCAGCGGCATTTGGCGGGTTGGCGGCGTTGCTGGCGGCGCTCGGGATTTACGGAGTGCTGGCGTATCTCGTCGTGCAGCGGACGCGGGAAATTGGGATACGCGTGGCGCTGGGGGCAGGTAGCGGGCACGTGAGAGGCCTGGTGTTCAAGGAAGTTGGGTGGATGGTGCTGGCGGGGGCGTTGGTGGGATTGCCATCAGCGTACGGCCTGGCGCGGCTGAGCGAGTCGCTGCTGTACGGGGTACACGCGGGCGACATTCCAGTGTATGCGGCGTCGCTGGGAATCATTTGCCTGGTGGCTTTGGCGGCGTGCTACATCCCGTCGCGGCGAGCAACGCGGATCGATCCCATCGTGGCGCTGCGCTACGAATAGGCGAGCTGGATTTTGTTTTGCAACAGAAGCGGCGGGTGCAGGTGAACCGAGTTTCCGAGACCGACTACGAGAAGGAGAGCAAATGACGGACGCGAACGCAACACTCATCAAGATGGAAGGCGTGAAGAAAGTGTTTTATACGGATGAGGTCGAGACGCACGCTCTGTCCGAGATCCACTTGGAGATCAAGAAGGGGCAATACATCTCGATCGCCGGGCCTTCGGGCTGCGGCAAGTCGACACTGCTCTCCATTCTCGGGCTTCTGGATTCACCGACGGGCGGCGAATACACGCTGAACGGCGCGCCGGTGGCGAATCTAACCATCAGCGAGCGCACGCGGATCCGCAACCGCGAGATTGGATTTATTTTCCAGGCGTTCAACCTGATCGGCGACTTGACGGTGTATGAAAACGTCGAGCTGCCATTGACGTATCGCGGCACCAGCGCCGCGGAGAGGAAGCAAAAAGTGCAGCACGCGCTG
>DATNLB010000351.1:0-2464 GCA_035603095.1 Candidatus Acidiferrales bacterium | reverse complement strand
CTTTTCTGCCGAGTCCTCATCTGCCGCAGACGGAAATTTTCCTTCCCTCCCGAACGGAATGCGTCGGCTAGTCTTGAAACAAAGCTGGAGCAGCCCGCGTTCCGCCAGTCGGGCAAGAACAAGGACACAGGCCCGATGCCGATCACCATCAGGGCACGCCCGAGAATGGGTCCGATCCCTGCCGCCGGGTGCGATGCTGAGCATATAAACCAAAACGCGCCTCCAGGGCGACCCGCGCCAAGCCCGGAACCCCTCGCTGGCGGAATGAGCTTTGGCGGTTGGACCGTCGACGAATGGTGCAGCCGCTGGAAGATCTGCAGAGGCACCTATTACGCGCTGAAGCGCAAAGGTCGCGGGCCGCCCGTTGTTCGTATCGGCAACAGAGACCGGATCACGCCGGCAGCGGATGCCGAATGGCAGGCCGCGAACGACGGAGCCGCGGCGTGACGGCGGATTTAAGTGTTGTCCAACTGACCGACGCCGGGCAGTAAGGAAACGCTTAGACGGGCTCTAAGTGTTATCTAACGGAAACGCTTAGCCGAACAGTCGGCTCTCTAAGTGTTACCCAACCTCACGCCGGCGGGACGTAAGGAAACGTTTAAATATGAGCAGAGGACCAGGCCGCATCGAGCGCGCCATCGCCGCCGTCCTGGACGAGGCGGATGCTTTCACGATCGAGGACCTATGCCAGCGCATCTATGGCGGCACTGAGAAGAAACATCGTGTCGCCGTGCTCCGCGCGACCCGCCAGGTGCTCAAACGACGGCTGGACGTGCGCTCGTGGCGGCACGGTGTACAGGGCGGCCCGTACGCGCCGATCGTTTTGATTTTTTTAGTCGCACGGGCGCGCGTGCGCGCGCGTGAGACTAAAAAAATCTCAGCTTACCTGGCCCTTCGGCCTGATCTATCGTGACTTCCGTTGATCCCTTTTCCGAAGTGCCTTGCTGCTTAAGTGCGGAAGTGACCCGTGCGCCCGTTCAAAATGGGAGCTTACGCGGGTCTAAAGTGGGAACCGCTAATCGAAGTTAACTGTTCCAGAGGCCAGAACACTTGCTTTCCAGACCGACTTGGGGGAGGGGCGCATGAGGTGGCTGGGAAACGTGCTCTCGCGCATCTGCTTAGTTATCTGCGCGGCCATGGCTCTGGGCGTCCCCGTCGGTTACGCGGCTCTTCCTCTGCTACCCGTGTGCAGCTGGCCGGTCGAGAGCACCGGGCAAGGTATTCTCAATGTTGCTACCCAAGACACGAACACGACGTACTGGTTCATGCCGATTGACACGAGTCGCTGGAAATCAGTCGTCATCCAGGGCATTTATCCGAACGCTCGCTTTTTCAATTTTGCGACCTACGATCAACGCGGTCTTCTGACCGATACCGTTTTTGACTCGGATATTGTGCCTGACTCCGGCGGCAGTAACCCTTTCACGATGGCGGCAACGGGTAGCCGATCCGCCAACGCGAGCTACACAGTCAACATCGGTGCCAGCAATGGCGGATCGCCCAACTTCCTAAGTGTGGGAGGAAACCGACTCGCATTTTTGGTTTATCGGGTGATAGTGCCCGACAAGGGCTTGGATAGAAGCGGCGGTGTCGGTGTCCCCGCGGTAACCCTTGTCGCGCAAAATGGAAGCATGCGTCGGCTCCGGCCTTGCCCGTTCGCAAGCGCTGAAAGCAGTCTGGGCAATATGATCCCAGTACTCATCGCCAGCGGATTCACGGAGGCCGCCGGCTTTCTCCAGGGCATTCTAAGCGCTGCGAACCAGCAAACCTCCATAGCGGGTAGTTGCATTGCTAGCTCGCCAAGCCGCCAAGTTGCCGTCTCATTCGGACCAGCTCCCGGAACAGACTTTTTTCCAAACCCTCCAACGGCATACCTACAAACCCCGAACGTGTGCTTCCAGCCAAACAAAATAGTAGTTGTAAGGGGCAGGGCTCTGGTTTACCCCAACACGTATCTCGGAGGATCGGTGTTGGAGCCCGCTTTCGACGGCCAAGTCCAAGTGCGATATTGGTCAATGTGCAACAATGATGGGGTGTTTCCGTATCCTGCTGTCGGGTGCCAAAGCGACTTTCAGACGAGGCTCGACGAATCCCAATTCTACACATACGTTGTATCGAATGATCCAGCTCCTCCAGACTGGCTCCCCGCAGACGCAACCTGGCTACCATGGGGTCCGACAAATCTTCCCATAACATTGATCTTCAGAAGCATTTCTTTTACTCCCGGGTATTCACCAGTTCCAGGCGCTTATGAACCGGCAGCAGTGCTGTGCGATGAAGCCTTGTTCGTAGCGCAAGGATGGCAAGCCTGCTTCACAGCTGCCGGTGTTAAGGTTGCAAGAGGCCCATGAGCCATCCATAGCCCCCCTCCCGAAATCGGTCACTAATCGGGACTCACAGCACTCAAACACGTTTCATTCTCGAATACGCCTTCATCGTGCCACGGGACCGGAACGAGACCGGC
>DATNLB010000471.1:0-7252 GCA_035603095.1 Candidatus Acidiferrales bacterium | reverse complement strand
GCGTTAAAGGCAGTGGATCAAGCCCATTACGGGGATGAATATGTTCTGTTAACTAGCGAACCTTCCAAGTCTACATTATCGGACACGGAGCGCTGTCTTCCAGCCCTTTCTATTTCTCGCAGGTTTCGCTACTCTGCTGCGGGCCTCTTCCCATGTTCATCCCTCTCAAGGACCTCAACCCGTCGCGAACCTATCCCTTCGTCAACATCACGCTGATCCTTGCCAACATCGCTGTGTTTGTTTACGAGCTCGGCCTCGAGGCCACGCTCCCGAACCGGGCCTATGAAGCACTGCTCCTCTCCTACTCCACGGTTCCCGCTCGTTTCCCTGCTTTCCTGGCGGGACATGCCAGCTTTGAAGGCTCCTTCATGCCTCTGGTGACCAGCATGTTTCTCCATTCCGGATTCCTCCACCTCGCCGGGAACATGCTCTTTCTCTGGATCTTCGGCGACAATGTGGAAGATTTCTTCGGACACGTAGGGTATCTCTTCTTCTATCTCGCGTGCGGGGTCGGAGCGGGGCTGCTGCATGTGCTGTTCAATCTGCACTCCAACGTGCCGGCCCTGGGCGCGAGCGGGGCCATATCCGGTGTCATGGGCTCTTACATTTTGCTCTATCCCCGGGCGCAAGTTCTTACGCTGGTTTTTATCTTCCCTTTGCCCGTGCCTGCCGTTATCTTTCTTGGCTTGTGGTACGTCATGCAGTTTCTTTCTGGGATCAACGCCCTGGGAGCCGGTGCTTCTGGAGGAGTGGCCTGGTGGGCGCACATCGGAGGATTTCTTTTGGGGATGCTGTTGACCGCGATGGCGCGGCGAAGATAGCGGGCAAATCTAAATTCCTTGGCATTAAAGTATTACTTTAGATGGAAAGCTGGAATTGCAACAGCATCGCAGAAGCGGCGATAGAGTTGAAGTACTCCAAGAGGTGGCAAAACAGTTTAGCGCTGACGGGTGAGGGCTTCGACGGACTTAATGGCGAGCCAATCGCCGACCTCGACCGTACGTTTGTCGCCGCCGAGATCGGGCGTCACATAGTTCTCGCGCAGCGCCGTCCGCACGGCCGTTCGAAGCGCCGCAGCCTCCGGCTTCCAGCCGAGAAATTCCAGCATCATCGCTGAAGTTAGGACGGAGCCCAAAGGGTTGGCGATGCCCTTTCCGGCTATGTTGGGGGCCGAGCCATGCACCGGTTCGAATAGTGAAGTCTTGCCCGGGTGAATGTTTCCAGACGGCGCCAGGCCCAGGCCGCCGGCGAGCTGTGCCCCCAGGTCGCTGATAATGTCGCCGAAGAGATTGCAAGTGACGATGACGTCGAATTGGCCGGGGTCGCGGACGATCTCCATCGCCAGCGTGTCGATATACAGATGGCGGGAATCGATGGTCACATATTCTTGGCGGACTTCCTTGAAAACCCTTTGCCAGAGGTCGTGCGCAAAATTCATGGCGTTGGATTTGTCGCTCATGCAGACGCGCTTCAGCCCGTTCTGGAGGGCATATTCGAAAGCGTAGCGAATGATGCGCTCCACGCCTTTGCGGGAATTTACGTCTTCCTGCACGGCGATCTCGTCCGGCGTGCCTTTCTTGAAGAACCCGCCAACGCCCACATAGAGGCCCTCGGTGTTCTCACGGAACACCATCAGGCGAATGTCCTTCTCGGTGCGATCACGCAGCGGCGTGAGCCGGTCGTGAAGCAATTCCACGGGTCTGGCGTTGACGTAGAGATCAAGCTTGAAGCGAAGCCCCAGCAGGATGTCGGCTGCATGCTGGTTCGAGGGCACGCGGGGATCGCCCAAGGCCCCAAAGAGAATGGCATCAAACTCATCACGCAGCATTTCGACCGCGTCCGGCGGCAGCGAAACGCCTTCGCGAAGATACTTGTCCGCACTCCAGTCGAATTCGACGAATTCCAGGGGCCGCCTGCCGGGCGCAGTCACCGCTTTCAGGACTTTGACGGCTTGCGGCGTAACCTCCGCTCCGATGCCATCGCCGGGTATCACCGCGATTCGGGCCCCTGGGCCGCCATTTCGCAAAGGAATACCAGGCAAAGTCTAACCTCCTCGACCGCGGGCTTCGCGCCCTCAGATGGATCGCTTGGCTTGAAAGACCGCGCGCTATTCTTCCATCAAAGAGTACTTCGCGCCACCATCACGGGGCGCTAATGGCTTTCGCCACAGCGGCGCGGGCCGACTCGATCCAATAGACACCGCCGAGCGCAAGAGCTCCGCCAAGCACTTGGCCCCAAGAGCCTTTTTCGCCCAGCCACAGAATTCCCAGAACCGTTGCGGCCACAGGAAGCAAGTAAGTGAAAGCGCTCAATTGAGAAGCTTCAAGGTATCGGAGCAGCCAGAAATAGAAAACATATGCCAGCGCGGAGCTGAACACCGCCATGTAAGCGACTGCAGCCCATGCTTGCCAGGGTTGGCTCACCAGGTTCCTAACGGAGTGCATTTTCAACGCCATGTACACCGCGATGGGCGCAACTAGCAGGGCTCCAGCAAAGTGGTTGAACGCGGTCATTGTTAAGGAATCGTACTTACCCGCGACACGCTTGCCTAGCACGACGTACATGGCAAAACCGATGGATCCGGCCATCACGATGGCATCACCCAGAAGGGACGACGCGCCTCCATTCCGCGCGGTCTCAGTTGCTAGGATGACAACTCCAGTAATGGCGATCAACATCCCCGTGATTTTTCTCGGCGTTGCGGTTTCGAGTCGAAACAGCACTGCCAACACGAAAACATAGAACGGCCCCAAGCCCACGATTACGGCCGCATGCCCTACCGAAGTGAACTGCAAACCAATCGTGAAGCTTAGCTGATTCACGCATACACCCAGAAAACCTAAGTACACGAAAGTCCAGATATCGCGAATCTTAAATCCACCGCGATAGATCGCTGCAGCCTCCGCAAATGCCGGCAAGCGAAGGCAAAGAAGGTAGGTGGGGACCATCACGATTCCGGCCACCAAGACGCGAAACGACGCCATTGCCAATCCCGGAAGTGTAAGCAGCCCAATCTTGGCCGCTATGAAGTTGAAAGCCCAAACGGTCACGATCAGTCCAGTAGAAGCGGCGACCGTGACGGGACCGGGGGCGCGGCCGCTGGAGTTGTCAATTTGCACGGGATCAGACCAGACGTTCTTTTCGCACCGTAAGCTTGTCGATGCGGTCCAAGCGCGGTTCGAATCCAATGCCCGGACCAACGGGCACGCGAATCGTGCCTTGCGGTGACACAGTGACTTCCGGATCGATAATGTCTTCCTCCCAATAGCGTTTGCTGGCCGCCACATCGCCGGGCAGCGTGAAATTGGCAAGTGTCGAGAGCGCGATATTATGCGCGCGTCCGATGCCGGATTCCAGCATCCCGCCACACCAGACGGGAATACCGTGGCGCTGGCACAGATCGTGGATCCGCCGCGCCACGGTGTGGCCGCCGACGCGGCCAAGCTTGATGTTGATGATCTTGCACGCGCCCAGCTCGATGCCGGCGCGTGCCTGCTCTTCCGTGTGAATGCACTCATCCAGGCAGATCGGCGTGTCCAGCTTTTTCTGCAGCTCGACGTGACTGTAGATATCGTCCCAGCCGAGCGGCTGCTCGATCATCATCAGGTAGAAGCCTTCGAGTTGCTTGAGCAGCGGCCAATCATTCGGAGTGTAGGCGGAGTTGGCGTCGACCATCAGCTTGATGCGCGGAAAATCCTGGCGCAGGCGGCGCACCAGCTCGAGGTCCTTTCCCGGCTTGATTTTTATCTTGATGCGCTGATATCCGGCAGCGAGTTCTTTTTGCACCGTGGCGGCGAGTTGGTCCAGCGACTCTTTAATGCCGATCGAGACGCCGCAGGCGATCTCCTCGCGAACGCCTCCAATGAGTTTTGAAAGCGGCACGCCCTTTTGTTTCGCTTCGGCGTCCCAGACGGCTGCTTCCAGAGATCCCTTGGACATGTTGTGCCCGCGGACACGCCCGAGCAAATCCCAAACTTCGCCGGCGCTTGCGAAATCCTTTCCCTTGATCAGCGGCCAAAGAAAATCGCGAAGGACGAGCCAAGCGGTATCGGCCGTTTCCGGGCTGTAGTAAGGGGTCTCGCCCGCGACGCATTCGGCCCAGCCGACGACGCCGTCCACGTCCGCTTGTACCAGCAGGATGCGGCGCACTTCCGTCCGGTCCATGCTGGTTTCGAACGGGGCCACCAGCTTCATCCGTACTTCCTGCAGCGTGATCTCGCGTATTCGCATAAGCCTTCGGCCGATATGCCTTTCCTAAAAATCGCTCCAAGGAGTCAGGAGATACGCCCGGTTCCCCGGCGCGGTTCGTAAGGCGACCGCTGCGTAGCCTTTGGCAAACCACCTTGCGAATTCTTCGCGCACGCGTGCCTGGACGGCGCGGACCTGCGACGACCCTTCGCGCTGCCAACCATCGAGCTCCGCGGGCATTTCGATGACCGCTGGCGCGTCGACGGGATCCTTCACGAGATTTTCGATGGCCGCCACCACGCGCGCGGAGTCCAGATGCCATTCGACCAGCAGCCGATCGGTCGCCAGGCCCCGATGAAGCGGGCTGGTCGTGACGCCGTACAAATTAGGATGATATTTCCGGCAAATGGCGCCCAGCCGGTTCAAATTGAAGTGCGCGTTGCGAAGTTCCAGGGGATCGAACGTCCATTGAATGAGCCGGATTCCGCGGCCCAGGGCTTCTTCGCGTTGAAAAAGTTTCAGCAGGCGGCCAACGCCGCGGTTGCGGTATTCGCTGTGCACACCCGTCATGTGGGAATGGAGGTAAGGCACCCGATCGTGCAGGCCAACCACCGCGAGCGTGTAGCCCACCAGGCGGTCGCCGTCGAAAGCCCCCAGCACTTCACCGCCCGTATGCGCGGCCACCACAAACATGGTAGCCGGCTCGACCTCCAGGTCGGCTTCTCCCCAAACCTCGCGCTGGAGTTCCACGCAACGATGGAAATCATCGAGACTCTCGCACTTCCGGACGATGATCTCCTGGCTCATTGCTTCGTTGCCGCTCAGCTCATTTCCGGCAAGCGCGGCTTCCCTTCCGACTTCTTCGCGGCGTCCCAAAATGCCTCCATCTCTTCGCGCGCCAGGTCTTTGAACTCCCGGCCATTTTTCCGGGCCAGCCCTTCCATGGCGCGGAATCTGCGAGAGAATTTCGCGTTGGCCTTCTTGAGAGCGATTTCCGGGTCGATCTTCAAAAATCGTGAAAGGTTTACGGCGGCGAAGAATAAGTCTCCCAGCTCCTCTTCTATTTTCGGCTGGTCTTGCTCCCCCAGGGCCCTCTTCAACTCTTCCGATTCTTCCTGCATTTTTTCGAAGATTGCTCCTGCATCGTCCCAGTCAAAACCAATTCGGGATGCTTTGCGAGTGAGCTGAAAGCCTTCCAGCGTTGCAGGCAGTGTGTGAGAGACGCCATCGAGCAAAGAAGTTTCTTTTGGTGTTTTTTCCCCGCCACTCGAATCACTTTCTTTGCCGCTGGCGCGGCGCTCTTCCGCCTTGATTTGTTCCCAGTTTCTCAACACCTCGGCGGAATCTTTCGCGCGCGTCTTCCCGAAAACATGGGGATGCCGCCGGATCATCTTGTCATGGATTTCGCGAATCACCTCGGCCACCGTGAAGCGCCCTTCTTCGCGGGCAATCTGCGAATGGAAAACAATCTGCAAAAGCAGGTCGCCCATCTCCTCCACAAACTTGTTGTCGTTCCCGCTTTCCAAGGCTTCCAGAACCTCGTAGGCTTCTTCGATGAGGTAAGTTCGCAGCGATTGATGCGTTTGCTCGCGGTCCCAGGGACAGCCGTTCGGAGCGCGCAATCTGGCCTGGACCCCGACGAGCTTTTCAAACCACTGGCCCGGCGTTAATTGTTTCTGTTTCGCCGGCTTGCGATTTCCGCGCGGCTTGCTTGTTTTCTTGGTGTGCTTCCGGCGTGTAGGCATTGCCCTTTCAGCTATTTCCATTCGGAATCAAGGGTCCCACTCTACGGTGCCACGTTGGCTTTGACAAGCCTCGCAGATTCAACGAGCGCGCCGCAGCGACGCGAGTAGGCAACCCGTGATAAACTGCAAGCGCGACAAATCGCTGAGGAAAGCACCTTGTCCGACCACAAACAGGAAGAAGCGTTTCGCGTTATCGACCGGCGCCCTTTTACGGCCGAAGGGGAATTGCGCAAGGAAGTCGTCGAGGAAGCGGAGCGGGAAGCCAAGCGGGAGGCTGCAAAGATTCCAGCCGCACCTCCGGAGGCGCCAAAAGCAATTGCACCACCACCTCCGGCGGAGACACCGAAGCGCGCCCCCGCGTTCGAAAATCTCGTCCGCATGCTCGGCAGCAACGCTGCCATGGTGCTCGGCGCTTACGCTGACCCGCGCACCGGCCAGCCCGTGATCGATCCCGAGGCCGCGCGCGAGCTGATCGACATGCTGGACGCTTTGCACGAGAAGACCAAAGGCAATCTCGCGCCGGAAGAAGACAACCTGCTCCTGGATCTCCTGGGCAAGTTGAAGATGACCTTTCTGGAGATCAATCAGGCGGTCGCGGCCGAGGCCGCCAAAGCCAAGGCCAAAGCCCGCCCGTAAAAAACGGCCGGCGGTCTGCCCCGGCTCCGCGCGATGATTGGTTCCAACGCTTTTACCATGCCTTCTGCTCCGCTAAAAATCACCGTGCTCGGCTCCGGCACCTCCATGGGTGTTCCCACGCTCGGATGCCCTTGCCGTGTCTGCAAGTCGGACGATTCGCACGATAAACGGCTGCGCCCTTCCCTACTGATCTCCCGCGGCGGCCAAAACGTTGTGATTGATACCACGCCGGACTTCCGCCAGCAGGCGCTCCGCGTTGGACTGCAACGCCTCGACGCCATTTTGCTGACGCACGGTCACGCCGACCACATCCTCGGGTTTGACGACATTCGCCCTTTCAATATCCGCCAACGGGCGGCGCTGCCCGTGTACAGCAACGAAGAAACCTTTCGCGTCATCCGGCGGGTCTTCGCTTACGTTTTCGACGACAAGCCCACCCTCAGCACCGTGCCGAGCGTCACACTGAACGCCATCCAGGGCCCATTCGAATTGCTCGGCACGCCGTTTGTACCTGTGCCCATGCTCCACGGAGACCTGGAAGTTCTAGGTTTCCGGTTTGGGCGGGCCGCCTATCTCACCGACTTCAGCAAGATTCCGGACTCGTCGATGGCGCTTCTGGAAGGTCTCGACGACCTGGTCCTGGACGCACTCCGAGATATTCCACATCCCATGCACCAGACGGT
>DATNLB010000667.1:0-20169 GCA_035603095.1 Candidatus Acidiferrales bacterium | reverse complement strand
GATGGCGGCATGGTGGCGAACGAGTTGTTGATGCAGTTTCAGGCGGATGTTTTGAACCGCGAGGTGGTGCGCCCGGTAATTCAAGAGACGACGGCGCTCGGCGCAGCCTATGTCGCCGGCCTGGCGGTAAAATTCTTTTCCGGCCTGGAAGAGTTGCGCGCCAACTGGGCGGTCGATCGCATCTGGAAGCCGAATCTCGCCGAACCGGAGCGCGAGCAACTATACAGACAGTGGAAGAAAGCGGTCACGCGATCGTTTGACTGGATTGAATCTTGACGGAGGCTTTCAGCCATGGCATCACCGCTGGCCGGTGAATTTTTCGGCACGATGATTCTAGTCCTGCTAGGCGATGGAGTTGTCGCCGCGGTGCTGCTCAAACGTTCGAAAGCCGAGGGCAGCGGATGGATGGTGATCACTGCCGGGTGGGCGTTCGCAGTAATGGCAGGCGTCTTCACGGCCATCGCCTGTGGGAGCAGCGATGCGCATTTGAATCCCGCGGTGACGATTGGCTTCGCGGTGCGCGAGGGTAATTTTGCCAAATTTGCTCCCTACCTTGCAGCCCAGATGCTCGGGGCAATCGTGGGCGCCGCGCTCGTCTGGCTGCACTACTTTCCGCACTGGAAGGAGACGCCGGACGCTGCTGCGAAGCTGGGGTGTTTTTGTACGGCGCCGGCAATTCGAAATGTCGTTGCGAATTTGCTGAGCGAAATCATTGCAACTTTCGTGCTTGTTTTTGTCATTGGCGCGATTTTTTCAAAGAGCGTCTCCGCAGCCGGCCCCGCCGCAGGACTCGGCCCGTATCTCGCCGGGAGCCTTGTCTGGGGCATCGGTCTGTCACTGGGAGGCCCAACAGGATATGCGATCAACCCGGCACGAGACCTCGGGCCGCGCATTGCGCACGCGATTCTTCCAATTGCGGGGAAAGGTAGTTCCGATTGGGGCTATGCGCCGATTCCCGTGATCGGACCGCTCATCGGTGGCTTGCTGGCCGGCGTGCTATTGCGCTTGCTTGCGATTTTCTGATACGAGCAGAAAGCAAGCATACTCTGCTGGCTTCTAGCGACGATTCAGGGCCGAGTGGAGAACCGGCAAGAACGTGAAGCTGCAGCAAGAAAGGAACCACAAAGAGAACGAGTCTGATGCGATCCCTGTTGCTGGCTGCGTCGCAGAATCGGTGGCTTCGCGACCACGCCACACATTACTCCTTTGTGCGCGACACTGTGTCCCGGTTTATGCCCGGCGAAACTTTGGACGACGCACTTGGCGCGGCGGAGGCGCTGCGAGGCAAGAAGATCGGAACGGTCTTCACACACCTGGGCGAAAACATCAAGGACCGCTCCGAGGCGCAGCTGGTTAAGGAACACTATCTCAAGGTGCTGGAGCGCATCAGAGAACGAGGTCTGCAAGCGGAAATTTCGGTCAAACTGACGCAACTCGGTTTGGACCTCTCACCAGATCTTGGCTTCGAACATGTGATGGCCATTGTTGAGCGCGCACAAAAGGACTCCGTCGTCTGGGTAGACATGGAGGCGAGCAACTATGTGGACGCGACACTGGATCTCTATGGCCGCGCGCTGAAAACACATCCGAATATTGGTATATGCCTGCAGGCCTATCTTCATCGAACCAAGGATGACCTGGGGAAACTTCTGCCGCTGCGGCCCTCGATTCGATTGGTCAAAGGGGCATACAACGAGCCGCCCGAAATCGCGTTTGCCCGCAAGCAGGATGTCGACGAAAACTATTTCGAGCTCGGGAGGCAGATGCTGCGGGCCAAGAAGGAGAATCACATCGTGCGTGCCGCTTTTGGCACGCATGACGTGGCGCTGATGCGGCGGCTGGCCGGTTTTGCATCTGCGGAAGGGTTCGGGAAGAAGGATTTTGAAGTGCAGATGCTTTACGGCGTACAGCGCGCCGAGCAAGAGCGCCTCGCGAGCGAGGGCTGCACTTCCATCGTGCTCGTAGCTTACGGCAGCTATTGGTATCCGTGGTTCGTGCGCCGGCTGGCGGAACGCCCTGCAAATTTATGGTTTATGGTGCGCAACGTTTTTGCAGCGTAGAAGCAACTAGAACTTTCGGATTCCATTCGAACAGCAATCGACATTCCCCAATCAGC
Organism: Candidatus Acidiferrales bacterium; assembly: GCA_035603095.1. Classification (GTDB taxonomy): domain Bacteria; phylum Acidobacteriota; class Terriglobia; order Acidiferrales; family UBA7541; genus Acidiferrum. Next base: position 18,053 of record DATNLB010000667.1, on the reverse strand, counting down.
CGGCCGTATTGGCCTTGGCTATCAGAATAATCGCGAGAATATAGAACAAGAACATGAGGACGAGAAAAGTCTTTGCCTGACGATTGGAGCCCTCGAATTCTTTCCAGGCGAAAACTCCCCACAAGGCCGCAACCATGGGGGCGGATTGCCCGATGGCATAGGAAATTGCCACTCCGGTGAAATTCGCCGCGACAAGATTGAAGACCGTGCCAGTACCCCAGATGACGCCACCCATCAGGCCAAGCACGTGTCCTGAGGCAGGACCGTGAAAAAATTCGCCGAAATTCACGGGTTCTCCCACGAGCGGATTCTTCATGAAATACACATTCCAGAGAAGGCAGGAGAGCAGCGCCCCGAGCGTAAAGAAAACGCCAATGCTGTAAGGACCCAGGGTGTTTCCCTGGGTCATGGCATGAGTGACGAACGGGGCCCACAGGCCCATCAGGATTCCGGAAATGACGCAGATTATGATGCTCTTCCGGGAAACGGACCGGCTGGCTCTCGTGAGGCTTCCGTAAGCCTTGCCATCGAGGATCACCGCGTCAACGGCGCAAGCGACGCCGGCTGCGAGCAATGCCGCATTCCCCTTCGGTTGCAGCGCATAGCTTGAAACCACGCCGACAACCATCGCAATTCCAATCGAAACCGGAAAAGCAATCGCCAGACCGGCCATGTCGATTGCGGCAACAAGGAGGAGATTCGCAAGGTTGAAAACCGCGCCCCCGGCAATTGTATAAATGAAATTCGAACGATCCGCCGCGCGGATGTTGTTCAGAAAACTCGAAGCATCATTCGAAATATTGCCCATCGTAAACGCCAGCGCAACCGCGATCAGAAAAATGCCGAGGGCGTAGTCCCAGTAAAACAATTCGAAACGGTAGTTCTTCACGCCTTTATAGGTGTTCGCCCAGGAACCCCAGCAGATCGCGCTAGTGAATATCATTAGAAGAGCTATGCCGAAAGTGTGAGGAACATACATGAATTTGCGGCTCCTTTGGAGGTCAACCGATTCGCCTTTTTTCTTCTGGTTCAAAAACGCTGGGCATGATGCTGCTTCCGTATTCTGTGACTGTCGCTGCTTGTACTCACCGCCAGGGAGCCTGTCAAGGCCATACCGGAGAATCTTGCGGCATTACCTTCACTCGAGACCAGCGGCGAGACAATTCGCCTCGCAATCGAGAGTTTATGCGCTTCCCTGGTTTGGTTCTTATATAATCCGCGCTCGGAATTACCAGAGGCAAAATGAAGGCCAAGCAATCCCTTATTGCGGTCGTAGGCAGCGCCAATGTGGACCTGACCACGTTCAACGATGTATTCCCGCGGCCGGGGGAAACGATCTTCGGCAAGAAATTCGATCTCGGTTTCGGCGGCAAAGGCGCCAATCAAGCGATTGCCGCGCGTCTCTGCGGAGCGAACGTGGGTATGGTGGCAAAAGTGGGGAGCGATCTATTCGGCCCCGCCACGATCAAAAACTTTGAATCGCAGGGAATTGACACGACGTACGTGCGCATCGCCGAGGGCGTTTCCAGCGGGGTCGCTCCGATCTTTGTGGATCCGAGCGGTCAAAATCGCATCATTGTCGTGAAGGGTGCAAACGACACGCTTTCGCCCGAAGATGTGGATGCCGCCGCGCCCCTGCTCCGTAAGGCAGAAACCATCGTCATGCAGTTTGAGATTCCGTTGCGCACCGTCTACCACACCGTGAAATTCGCCAAAGCCAATGGCATCCGCTGCATCGTGAATCCCGCTCCGGCACAGCCAATTGATTTCAAGGGAGTTGGCGCCGCGGATTATTTCATTCCCAATGAAAGCGAAGCAGAAGCGATCACGGGAATGCCGGTGCATTCGATCGATGATGCAAAAAAGTGTGCACAGTTTCTGCTGCGCCAGGGAATGCGGCGCGTGGTCATTACTCTCGGCGAGCGCGGCTCTTTGGCGGCGGGACCGGAACGGATGGAACTGATTCCCGCATTCAAAGTCCAAGCCGTAGACACCACCGGCGCGGGCGATGCTTTCATCGGCAGCTTTGCGGTTTTTCTAAGCGAAGGTTTGCCGGAGGAGGAGGCTCTGCCGCGCGCAAATCTCTACGCCGCACTTTCCACAACCAAGGTAGGAACTCAAAAGTCCTTCTGTAACCGGGCGGAATTCGAAAAGGAGTGGCGGAATCGCGGCGCGCGCCTGTAATCCGGCTTTATCAAAGTGCTAAGATAGAGCTTTCCTGATTGCTCCGCTGTAGGCGTTGAACAATTCCATGACTTTGCGCGACAACCTTCGGATCGACACCTCCTCCAGCCTGGATCGCCAGGCTCCGCGAGGTCCGATTTCTCCTTCCGATACGGCCATCGCCAGTTACGCAGGGCGAGATCTTCAGCCGAACCGCGGTGTCCCGCTGAATTTGGATTGGGTGAACGCGGTGCGCGTGAACACCAGCGCCGTCGAGCGCCGCGCGCAAACCATCGGCACGCGGCGAACGGTAAAGAAGGAATGGCAGGCGGCCTGGCTCCTGCGCGCCATCACCTGCATGGATCTGACGACACTCTCCGGCGACGACACCGACGAGCGTGTTCGCCGCCTGTGCGCCAAGGCGCGGCAACCGATTCAGCACGAGCTCCAGCAGAAGCTTGGCATCGAGAGCCTCAATATCAAGGTCGCTGCCGTGTGCGTTTATCACACCTTCGTCGAAACCGCGCGGCGCGCCATCGAAGGCAGCGGCATTCATGTTGCCGCGGTTTCCACGGGATTCCCCGCCGGTCTTTCTCCCTTCGAGGAACGCGTGGCGGAAATTCGGCGCTCGGTGGAAGCCGGCGCCGACGAAATCGACGTGGTCATCACACGCGCGCACGTCTTTGGCGGTAAATGGCACGCGCTGTACGACGAAATCGCCGCGTTCAAAAACGCTTGCGGGCCCGCGCATCTGAAGGTGATCCTTGGCACCGGTGATTTGCTGACACTCCGCAACGTGGCGCGCGCCAGCATGGTGGCCATGATGGCCGGAGCGGACTTCATTAAGACATCGACAGGCAAAGAACCCGTCAACGCGACGCTTCCCGTCAGCCTAGTCATGACGCGCGCCATACGAGAGTACGCACAGGAAACCGGAATGGCGGTGGGCTTCAAGCCAGCGGGCGGCATTCGAACGGCGAAGCAATCGCTCGACTGGCTTGCTCTGATGAAGGAGGAGCTCGGCGATTCGTGGCTGAAGTCGGAGCTATTCCGGTTTGGCGCCAGCGGCATGCTTGCGGATATCGAGCGGCAATTGGAGCATCATGCTACGGGACGCTATTCGGCGGACTATCGCCATCCGATTGCGTAGCCGGGAGAATCCTGGTTCGATGACAAGAGAAACGAGCAGAAGCGAATGAGCATCGTCGAAAAATTCATGACCATGGAGTACGGCCCCGCGCCGGAGGATTCGCGCGAAGCTCTTGCATGGCTGGACCGTCACGGCCGGCGCTTCGGACATTTCATTAACGGCGCGTGGCAGGCGCCCGCGGCTGGAATTTATTTCGACACGGCGGATCCTTCCACGAGAGAAAAACTCGCGACCATGGCGCTAGGCTCGGCAGCAGATGTCGCTAGCGCGGTGAAAGCCGCGCGGGCTGCATTGCCGTCGTGGCAGTCCCTCACTCCCCATGCTCGTGCGCGCTATCTCTATGCGTTGGCGAGGCAGGTACAGAAACATTCGCGCTGGCTCGCGGTTCTCGAAACACTGGATAACGGCAAGCCGATTCGTGAAAGCCGCGACATCGATATCCCGCTGGTAGCGCGGCATTTTTATCATCATGCGGGCTGGGCCCAATTGCTCGAGCAGGAATTCCCGGGATACACCGCTTGCGGCGTCGTAGGCCAAATCATCCCGTGGAATTTTCCTTTGCTCATGCTGGCATGGAAGATTGCCCCCGCGCTCGCAACCGGGAACACCGTGGTGCTGAAACCCGCGGAATTTACGCCCCTGACGGCGCTCGCATTTGCGCACATCTGCCAGGAAGTGGGGCTCCCCGCCGGAGTCGTGAACATCGTCACCGGCGATGGTTCGACCGGCGAAGCGCTGGTGAAGCATCCCGACGTCGACAAGATTGCCTTCACGGGTTCGACGGAAGTGGGCCGCGCGATTCGCAAAGCCACGGCGCAGAGCCACAAGAAGCTTTCCCTCGAACTTGGCGGCAAGTCTCCTTTCATCATTTTTGAGGACGCCGATCTGGATAGCGCCGTGGAAGGCCTGGTCGACGGCATCTGGCTCAACCAGGGGCAGGTTTGCTGCGCCGGTTCGCGCCTGCTGATGCAGGAGAGCATCGCGGACAGGTTGATCGGCAAGATTCAGGATCGCATGAACACGCTTCGAATGGGGCCGCCGCTCGATAAAGCCATCGACATTGGCGCCATCGTCGCGCGCGTGCAGCTCGAGCGCATCCAGCGGCTGGTCGATCAAGGCGTCGCTGAAGGAGCGACGTGTTGGCAGCCGTCCATTCCATTACCATCGCGGGGTCTGTATTTTCCGCCGACTTTGCTGAGCAACGTTCATCCGTCTTCTGTGGTGGCTCAGCAGGAGATTTTCGGCCCTGTGCTGGCGGCAATGACGTTTCGAACGCCGCGCGAAGCTGTCGAGCTCGCCAACAATACGGTGTATGGTCTGGCCGCCTGCGTGTGGAGCGAAAGCATCAATGTTTCACTGCATGTCGCGGCGCAGCTCAAAGCCGGGGTCGTGTGGGTCAACTGCACAAATCTTTTCGATGCCGCGTGCGGTTTCGGGGGCTATCGCGAGAGCGGTTATGGACGCGAAGGTGGGCGCGAGGGGCTCCTTGAATATCTCGAGCCTACATGGTTTAAGAATGCGCCACCGGTTCATGCGACGCCTCTCGCGATGGATCAGCCGCCGGAGGAGCGCGCCGATTTCGCGGCTCCCCTGATCGACCGCACCGTGAAGCTCTATATCGGCGGCAAGCAGGCGCGGCCGGATTCGGGTTACAGCGTCGAAGTGCGCGGCGCGGACGGGCGTTTGCTTGGGGAAGCGCCGCTGGGCAACCGCAAGGACATTCGCAACGCCGTCGAAGCGGCGCGCAAAGCGGAAGGCTGGGGCAAAACGACGGCACACAATCGGGCGCAGGTGCTCTACTACGTCGCAGAGAATCTTTCACAGCGCCGCGAAGAAATCGCCAGCCGCTTGTCCGCGGTAGTCGGGAAGAAGCAGGCAGAAGCCGAAGTCAGCCTCGGCATCGAGCGCATCTTTTCCTACGCCGCCTGGGCCGATAAGTATGACGGCGCGGTGCATAACCCGCCGTTCCGCAACGTAGCTCTGGCAATGAAAGAACCGATCGGCACGGTCGGCGTCGTCTGCCCCGCGGATGCGCCGTTGCTGGGATTTATTTCTCTGGTGATGCCGGCCATTTCAACGGGCAATACGGTCATCGCCATTCCGTCCGAAAAATATCCGTTGATTACGGGCGATTTCTATCAAGTTTTCGAAACCAGCGATTTGCCGGATGGCGTCGTAAACATAGTCACCGGCCGCGCCGCGGAACTGATGAAGACGCTCGCTGAACACGACGACGTCGACGCTATCTGGTGTTTTACGGATGAAGCCGGCGCCGCAGCGGTGAAAACTCTCTCGGTTGGCAATCTGAAGCAGGTGTTCACCAACGAAGGCCGCGCCATTGACTGGTTCGACGTGAAGCAAGGCGAAGGCCGCTGGTTCCTCGATCACACTGTGCAGGTGAAAAACATTTGGGTTCCTTACGGCGAGTAGAAATTCGCCCCGGCCGGCGGGCAGGACTACAAACGACGCAATTTGAATTCGAAACTGGATCGGACAAAATACCCAAGGCATAGTTTCCACTTCATCACTGTTTCTTTGCTAATGGCCGTTACTTGGATTGGCGCGCGGTGTTAAATCAAGACTGGTAAACATTCACTTTAGCAATGCCCAACGCTCGGAGTTCGCCTCACACATTACAATTGGATCCGGCATTTCGCTTGCTACACTACGCAATCGCGAATCCGAGGAGTGCTTGATGGGTCATCCGCTTCTTGATCTAACAAACAAAACGGCCGTGGTGATCGGCGGAACCAGCGGCATCGGACTTGCTCTCGCTCGAGGCCTGGCCCAGGCTGGGGCGAATGTCGTGCCCACCGGCCGCCGCGGTGAACAAGTACAAGCCGCGGCCGCGGAAGTTGTGGCGCTCGGGCGGCGGTCGCTTGCGCAGACTTGCGATGTCACGGATAACGGCAGCATCGAGCGGCTCCTTCAATCGGCATGCTCCCAATTCGGCAGCGTCGAAATCCTCGTGAATTGCGCCGGCCGCACGAAGCGAATGCCCACGCTCGATTTTCCAGAGTCCGAATGGAATGCCATCCTGGAAACGAACCTGTACGGGACTCTGCGCGCCTGCCGGGTCTTTGGCCGGCACATGATTGAGAAGCGCTATGGCCGGATTATCAATATTGGATCGCTTTCTTCGTTCGTGGGGTTGTTTGAGGTTGCGGCCTATGGCGCCAGCAAGTCAGCCGTTGCTTCTCTAACCAAAACGCTGGCAATCGAGTGGGCGACGTCGGGAGTGTGCGTCAATGCGCTCGTTCCTGGTGTTTTGCGTACGGATTTGAATGCGGCCTTGCTAGACGGAACGGAGCGCGGAAAGGAATTTCTGATGCGCACGCCGATGCGCAGGTTCGGCAAACTCGAGGAGTTAGTAGGCGCCGCCGTCTTTCTCGGTTCTGATGCCGCTAGCTTCGTGACGGGCCACCTATTGGTGGTAGATGGCGGCATTATGGCCAGCGGCGTCAATCGATAACGAACGCGGCCAGCGGCCATTACAGTCAAATCTTCAAACTTGTGTCAGTGACTGCTCTTGGCAGCGCCGACGGATGACGCCAATCGTTCCCGCGTTTGCTTTACGATTGCCAGGAATTTCCGCGCATTCTCAACAATAATTTCCGGCTTGTTTGACCTCAGCGCGTCGGCCTGCACCAATTCTCCCCCGACACCCAAGGCCACTGCCCCTGCTTCGATAAATTCAGCCGCGGTGTTTAGATTGACGCCGCCAGTGGGAACAAGCGGAACTTCCGGAAACGGTCCCTTGAGAGCCTTGATGTACTTGGCTCCGCCGACTTGGCCACACGGGAAAACTTTGACGAAGTCCGCGCCAGCCTCCCAGGCGGTAATGACTTCCGTGGGCGTCAGCGCCCCAGCCATGATCAGCTTCCCTTCCCGTCCCGCAAACTCGATAGTCTTGAGGTTCAATCCCGGGCTAACCAGAAACTGCGCGCCAGCATCGAGACAGCGGTGTGCCGCCTCGGCGTTGAGAACCGTTCCAGCTCCGATAAGCACCGCTCGACCGGCATTCTTCGCCAATTCGCGAATGACATCCACCGCGCCCGGCACGGTCATCGTGATTTCTACGATGGGAATCCCTCCCTCACAAACGGCATCGGCAGCCATCCGCGCCTCGCGCGCCGACGACGCGCGAACCACCGGCACGATTCCGATCTCCAGGATCCGATCGCGAACCTTTTGTTTATTCATTGGCAGTTTCCATCCCTCGGAAATTCCTTGTCAGCGCGCGATGCGTGCTCCAACTCCTTTCATCACCTGCAGTACCTCTTGCAGCGTTGCCATCGAAGTGTCTCCCGGCGTGGTCATCGCAAGTGCGCCGTGTGCCGCCCCGCATTCCACTGACCACCCCGGGTCCTGTCCCGAGATGAATCCGTAAATCAGGCCGGAAGCAAAAGAATCGCCTCCTCCAACGCGATCGAAAATCTCAAGATTCTCCCGGTTTTTTGCCTGGTAGAATTTGCCATCGCAATAGCAGACCGCACCCCAATCGTTTTGCGTCGCCGTCTTCGCTTTCCTGAGAGTGGTCGCAACGACTTGAAAGGGATAATCTTTCACGACTTTCGCGATCATTTGCTTGAACCCTTGTACTTCAAACGTGGAGTGGTGTTCATCCATACCCGGCACGTCGTAACCAAGCGCCGCCGAAAAATCTTCCTCATTGCCAATCATCACGTCCACGAAAGGAGCAATGCGGCGGTTCACCTCTTGCGCCTGTTTTTTCCCTCCATGAGACTTCCAAAGAGATGCGCGGTAGTTCAGGTCGTAAGAAACAACCGTGCCGTGCCGCCTCGCTGCCTGCATGGCTTCCAAGGTAACTTCCGGAGTCGTCGGTGAAAGCGCGCAGAAAATTCCGCCCGTATGAAACCAACGCGCGCCGTGTTTTCCAAAAATTTGTTCCCAATCGATGTCGCCCGGCTTCAATTGCGAGACCGCGGTGTGCCCGCGATCGTAGCTTCCAAGCGCCGCGCGCACCCCAAAGCCCCGTTCCGTAAAATTAAGCCCGTTGCGTGCCGCGCGGCCCACACCGTCATGTTCCACCCAGCGCACCTGCGATTGATCTACGCCGCCCTGATAAATGAGGTCCTGCAGCAGCCTGCCAACGGGGTCATCGGTAAACGCCGTGACGACTGCGGTGTCCAGGCCGAAGCAACGCTTCAGCCCGCGTGCCACGTTGTATTCTCCGCCGCCCTCGCAAACTTCAAAGGATCGCGCGGTCGCAATGCGCCGGTCGCCCGGGTCGAGCCGCACCATGACCTCGCCCAAACTGACGAGGTCCCAGCGGCAATCTTCCTTCGGCTTGATCGTCAACCCCATGCTCTCACCTCGACTGCCTATTCATGGAGAACCGGCTGCCAATGCATTGTCACGGTTTGCGTGGAGAGTTTCCAGATTCACGTTGGGCTTCTCAGTTGATCTTGGCTGGCTCCAGCCTGGGAGTCAGAACATGGATTATGGCGAGAGCCACCAAATAGGCGGAACCGGCAATAAGGAATGGAACCTTATAGCTCCCAGTCCATTGAAGCACGTGGCCCACGATGGTGGCGATGAACAAACCCCCGATCGCACCCGCCATGCCTCCGATTCCCACCACCGAGCCGACGGCCCCAGCGGGAAACATGTCTGAGGTCAACGTATAGAGATTGGCGGAAAATCCTTGATGACACGCGGCTGCCAGTCCGATCAGCAGTACGGCGGACCAGGTGCTTTCTACCCGGTAAGCAAACACGATGGGTGTAACGCACGCAGCACAAAGGAGCATGGCGGTCTTGCGAGCAACATTGATGGTATTGCCGCGCTTGATCATCCAGGATGACATCCAACCCGCCGCGACGCTGCCGACATCGGACATCAAATAAATCACCACGATCGGAGCGCCAATCCCTGTCAGCGAGAGGCCGTGCTTGCTCTGTAAAAACCCGGGCACCCAGAAAAGATAAAACCACCAGACCGGATCGGTCAGGAATTTCCCCGTGATGAACGCCCAGGTTTGTCGAAGCGGAAGCAAAGCAGCCCATTTTATTTTCCGCACCGGCACTTGTGGATCGCTGCGAATGTAATCGAGTTCCGCCTTGGAGACATGCAGGTGTTCCTCTGGTTTGCCATAAATCAAAAGCCAGAACACGAGCCAGATGAAACCCAGCGCACCGATTCCAATGAACGCCCCGCGCCATCCCCACCGTGCGTTGATCCAGGGCACTACCACCGGCGTGAGCATGGCGCCAATGCTGGTGCCGGCATTAAAAATTCCGGTGGCCAGGGCGCGTTCTTTCTTCGGGAACCATTCTGCCACCGCCTTAATGCTGGCGGGAAAGATGGCAGCTTCCCCGAATCCCAGAGCCACCCGCGAGGTAGCAAAACTCGTGAGGGAACTCCCCAGCGCGGTTCCCATCGACGCGAGGCTCCAAAAAACCATCGCCAACGCATAACCCAACCGAGTGCCCAGCTTGTCGATGAGCCGGCCGACCACTACCATCCCCAGTGCATAAGCCGCCTGGAATGACACCACAAGATTGCTGTAGTCAATTTCGCTCCAACCTAGATCATGCTGAAGCGTTTTGTTGAGCACTCCGAGAACATTTCGGTCCATATAATTCTTGGTGGTGCCGAAAAGAAGGAGTGTGCAGATCACCCAGCGAAAATAGCCTGGGCCAGCGGGAGCCTTTGGCAAAGCTGGTTCGCGCGCAGCCGTAGCAGTAGTTTGCATCGGCGACGTCGAGAGGCCGGATGTTGAATTTGGGCGCACAGAGTCCATGGTTTAGAGGAAAGAATGCTTTCTACCAACTGTGCATCGTTCCATCGAGTTTGCGATTCACAGGCAAGTATGCCCGTTGATACGGAAACTTGGATGCTAGTGTCTCATCCAAATCCACGCCCAGGCCCGGAACATCACCAGGATGCATCATACCTTCAGAAAAACTGTAAGAATGCGAAAAGACACGGTCCGTCTCCTCAGTGTGCCGCATGAATTCCTGGATACCAAAATTATGGACGCTCAGATCAAAATGCAGCGCGGCAGCCATGCACACGGGACTCATATCGGTGGCACCGTGGCACCCTGTCCGGACTTGATAAAGTTCCGCCAGGTTGGCAATTTTCCTTAAATGTGAAATTCCCCCGGCATGCACCACCGCGGTCCGAATGTAGTCAATGAGCTGCTCCTGGATGAGTTGCTGGCAATCGTAAATCGAGTTGAAAACTTCACCCACCGCCAAAGGAGTAGTAGTGTGCTGGCGAATCAGGCGAAAGCTTTCTTGCAACTCTGCCGGAACAGGATCTTCGAGCCAGAACAAGTGAAAAGGTTCGAGGCTTTTTCCCAGGCGCGCTGCTTCGATCGGCGTTAGCCGGTGATGAACATCGTGCAACAAGGGAAGATCCGCTCCAAATTCCTTCCGCAGTCGTTCGAATAGTCGTGGCACAAAATTCAAGTAGAGATCCGAGCTCCAGGCATCCTCGAGCGGCGCATTTTTTTCCGCAGGCTCGTAATACAACTTGCCGCGACCAACCCCGTATGTGCTTTGCAATCCGGGAATGCCGCTTTGCGCGCGAATTGCCTTGTATCCGAGTTTGATGTAGTCGGCGACGGCCTGAACGGTCTCCTCGATTCCTGGCCCATTGGCGTGGCCGTAGACAAGAACGCCGTCGCGGGATGCCCCTCCCAATAGCTGATAGACGGGCACATTCAAGGCCTTGCCCTTGATGTCCCAGAGGGCGGTATCGACCGCGGCGATCGAGCACATGGTGACAGGTCCGCGGCGCCAGTACGCGCCCTTGTAAAGGTATTGCCAGATATCTTCGATCCGCCGCGCATCGCGCCCGATCAACAGCGGAATAACATGGTCGGAGAGGTAGCTCGCAACCGCGAGTTCGCGGCCGTTTAATGTGGCATCCCCGAGGCCGTGGATCCCGTCTTCCGTCGTGACTTTCAGCGTTACGAAGTTCCGCCCCGGACTACAAACAATCACTTTGGCATCGATGATTTTCATCGTTGATATGATCCTTTGTATCGCGGTCCGCGAAACCGTGGAAGAAGATAATTTCATGCTGCACCCGCGGCCGGCTCGGCCCATGAAATAGGCTCGCTTACTCTACTGCCGTTGTCGTCACCGGGAAAGCCACCTGCCATCCACCACCAGGACATAGCCATGGACGCAGTCCAAGGTACTGGATTTACCTGGGAGTGTACACGCGCTTCCGCGTACTCGCGATATCCGGAAAAGCAGTACTCACCGCTCAAGACTGATAAACGGTCCCTTTGGTAAGTCTCAGCACCCGAATTTACGGTCTTGGATTATTATTGGCTTGCGTAGGAGATCTTGGCAAAGGCATTTAGGGGTACGCCAATGTCGGTTACAGGCACAAGAATTGTATTTTAAGTTTGGCACATTCTCATCGGATTCGATGGAGGTCGTATGTCTGCACTAAAAGGTTCACGTCGAGACTTTCTGAAACTCACCGGCGCCGGCGTAGCCGGCACTGCTTTGGGCGTCACGTCATCCGGCTATGCAAGAATCACTGGCGCAAATGATCGTGTCCGGGTGGCAATTTGCGGAGTCCGAGGTCGCGGCAACGATCACATCCACGGCTTTTCGCGTGTCCCCGGCACAGAGATTGCCGCTCTCTGTGATGTGGATGAAAGCGTGTTGAACCATCGCCTCGGGGACATCGAGAAGCTGGGATTGCCAAAACCCAAATCCTACGTCGATGTTCGCAAGCTCCTTGAGGACAAAGATGTTGATGCCATCTCCATCGCCGCGCCCAATCATTGGCACGCGCTAATGGCCATCTGGGCGTGCCAGGCCGGGAAAGATGTGTATGTAGAAAAGCCGTGCTCGCACAACTGGTTTGAAGGACGACAACTGGTGCGTGCCGTAAAGAAGTACAACCGCATTTGCCAGCACGGCAGCCAGTCGCGATCGAACCCCGGGATGATCGAAGCCATTCAGCATCTGAATGACGGCACGATCGGCGACGTGTACATGGCCCGCGCGCTTTGCTACAAGTGGCGGCCATCGATCGGGCACGCTGCAGTGGAAGCCGTTCCGGCCGGAGTCAATTATGACCTGTGGACCGGCCCCGCACCTATGAAGCCGTTCACGCGTAATCGCTTTCACTACAATTGGCATTGGATCTGGGACACCGGGAACGGTGAAATCGGTAACCAGGCCATCCACGAAATCGATATTGCACGCTGGGGTTTGGGTGTTGGCTTCCCGGTGTCTGTGTCTGCCATGGGTGGACATTTCATGTTCGAGGACGACCAGGAGACACCCAACACCTTGAATGCCACTTTCTGTTTCGATGGTCCGGAGGGCAAGCGCAAGATGATGGAAGTCGCAGTCCGCCACTGGATCACCAATCACGAAGTGGAGATAGGCAGCGGCGCTTACGGGACCGGTGGTGTGCCTGCTGCGGGACTGACCGCCGAACCAACCAAAAAGCCCGCTGACAAACAGCCCTTGGGGCCAAAAGACGCAAAGACGAACACCGTCGGCAACATTTTTTACGGATCAAAAGGCTATCTCGGCATCGATGGATACGATACCTACAAGACCTGGCTGACAGATGAGACCGAACCCGGGCCACACGGCAAGGGTTCTGGTGACCATTACGCAAACTTCGTCGATTGCATTCGCAGCCGTCGTGCCCAGGACATTCACTCCCCGATTGAGGAAGCCCACATCTCGACCACACTGGTGCATCTAGCCAATGCCTCGTATCGTCTGGGGCGTACGCTGCGATTCGATTCCGCGCAGGAGCAGGTCATTGGCGATGAGGAAGCCAACCGTCTCCTACGGGGCAGTTATCGCGCCCCTTATATTGTGCCGGAGAACATTTGACTAGCATTGGAGGTCGCAGCTAACCATGCGCATTCTCATTGCTGCCGCGTCTTTCTTTCTCTTCTCTGCGGTTATGCTTCTGACTTCTTTCATCGCCGCAGGTCCAAATCCACCCGAAAGAATCACCGTCATTGCAAACGAGCAAGCTAGCCGCGTCGACATCTCCATCGATGGCCAGCCCTTCACTTCCTACATCTGGCCGGCCGCCCTGAGAAAACCCGTTCTCTATCCACTGCGCACCGCCAAAGGCACCATCGTCACTCGCGGCTTTCCTCTCGAGCAGCGCCCCGGCGAACGCGTCGATCACCCCCATCACGCGGGCCTTTGGTTCAACTACGAGAGCGTCAATGGCATCGATTTCTGGAACAATTCCGACGCCATCAAACCGGAAAATGCTCCACAGATGGGAACCATTCTCCACCGCTCCATCGTCTCCGCAAGAAGCGGTTCCCTGCAGGGCGAGCTCGACGTTGAATCCGATTGGATAACCTTCGACAAAAAAGTCTTGCTCCAGGAACAAACCCACTTCGTCTTCCGCGGCGGCCCCGGCTTCCGCAGCGTGGACCGCATCACCACTCTGCGCGCCCTCGATACGAAAGTTGATTTCAAGGATGAGAAAGACGGCCTCTTGGGCCTTCGCGTCGTCCGCGCTCTCGAAATCCCTTCCGACCAACCCGAGGTGCACACCGACGCCAGCGGCCGCACCACCACCGTCGCCAAGTTGGACAACACCGGCGTCAACGGCACCTACCTCACCAGTGAAGGCAAGAAGGGCGACGCCGCCTGGGGCACGCGCGGCCGCTGGTGCAATCTCAGTGGCCTGGTCAGCGACGAGCCCGTCACCATCACCATTCTCGACCATCCGGCAAATCCCGGCTTTCCTACCTACTGGCACGCCCGCGGCTACGGCCTTTTCGCCGCCAACCCGCTCGGCCAGAAAATTTTCAGCCAAGGCCAGCAAGAGTTGAATTTCTCTCTAGCCCCCCATGCCCGCGTCACCTTCCGCTACCGCATCTTGATCACTTCGGCGATCGCCACGCCCGAATCCACCGAAGCCGCCTACAAGGGCTTCGTCGCCGCGTATCGCTGATTCGCCGGGTCATGTCGATAGCTCACCCCGGAACTTGCTCCGAACGGGTCCGCAGGGCTGAGGTCTTCCCAATGCACCACTCGAATCAATCAGCGCCGCCTCGTCGGCTCATTTGGAAAAAACCTCAAATCCTACTATCCTTCTTCTCTTACTGAGCACTGAAAACTGACCACTGATCACTTTCCATGACTTTCCACATCGGCCTAATCGGCGGCGGCAACATCACGGAAACACACGCTCGCGCCGCACGCGCCATCCCCGGCGCCGAAATCGCCGCCATCCACGGAACCAACTCCGAAAAAATCGCACACCTCTGCCGCGAACACGGCGGCACTCCCTATCAAGACTTCGAAGCCTTCTTAAAACATCGCCCCATGGATCTCGTGATCATCGGCAGTCCCTCCGGCCTCCACGCCACGCAAGGCATCGCCGCCGCCCGCCAAGGTCTGCACGTCCTCACGGAAAAACCCATTGAAATCAGCACCGCGCGCGCCGACGCGTTCATCGAATCCGCAAAACAATCGAACGTCCATCTTGGCGTGATTTTTCAGGACCGCATGAAGCCGCACATTCGCCAACTCAAAAACTGGCTCGATCAAGGCCTGCTCGGTAAGCTCTTATTCGTCGATGCCCGCGTGAAGTGGTATCGCCCTCCGGAATACTACGCCAATTCGCGCTGGCGCGGCACTCTGGCGCTCGACGGCGGCGGCGCCTTGATCAATCAAGGCGTTCACACCGTCGATTTGCTCCTTTGGCTGCTCGGTGATGTCGTTCGCGTTCAAGCCCGCACCGCCACGCAGCTTCACAAGATCGAAGCCGAAGACACCGCCGTCGCCATTCTCGAATTCGCCAGCGGCGCCTTGGGCATTTTCCACGCCACCACCGCCGCCTATCCCGGCTACCCCCGCCGCGTCGAAATCTCCGGCTCGGAAGGCACCGTCATCCTCGAACACGACCGCATCATCGCCGCCAATCTCCGAAACAACCCAGCAGCAGCCGCCGAATCCGCCACCCGCGACGAAAACCAAAGCGCCTCCACCGCCGTTGTCAGCGATTTTCGCGGCCACCAACTCGTCCTCGAAGATTTTCTCCAAGCCATCCAAAAGAACCGCCCCCCCGCCTGCGACGGCCTCGAGGGCCGTCGCAGCATCGCCCTCATCGAAGCCATCTACCGCGCCGCAAAAACTCCCGACCGTGTCGCCACGGTCTGAGCTCGGCTTACTGGCGGCAGGTGCAGTTTCCGTTCGGATCCAAGATCGGGCCGGGCCCCCACTGTCGGGATTCCAGACCCGCATCCTGGCCGATCCCGCTAAAGCCGGAACCCAGCAATCCCAGACCGTCCAACCCCAAACCCTGCAAGCCGAACCCACCCAAACTGGAGCCCAGCAAGCTCAAACCGCGCAAACCGAAACCACCCAGATTCAACGCCAAGCCAAATAAGTCCGGTACAAGCGAGATATCGTCTCCACCGGACGAGGATCCGCGACTGAAAGAGGTACCACCCCAGTCGGATGAATGTTCGCCGCCGAATCGCGAACTGCCAAACCGAGCGGCGTTCAGCCCGGTTCGTGAATGGGAGTGCGAGGAACGGCCAAATGAGGAATTGCCGAATCGAGAGTTTCCGGAATTCGACAGCCCGCGATTCGCGTCGAGCCAGGATGAGGACGTCAGTTTCGGCGTACTGGCCCGGGAGAATTCACTGTGGCCGGGCCAACTTCGCGATGCCGATGTCGCATTCGGTGGCCGATTCGGATTGAAGGAGGATGGCAATCTCGGCGTACTTGCCCCGGAGGATGGACCCTGGACAGACCAGCTCCTCGAAGCCGATGCGGCGCTCGGAGGCCGATTCGAATTAAAGGAGGATGTTGACGTCGGAGTACTTGCTCGTGAGGATGGACCCCGGCCGGACCAACTCCTTGAAGCCGATGCAGCCGTCGGGGGCCGATTGGAGTTGGAGAAAGACGTCGATCTCGGCGTAGTTGACCAGGAGGATTGACCCTGGCTGGACCAACTCCTCGGAGTCCATGCAGCGTTCGGAGGCCGATTCGAGCCGAAGTTCATACCGGTCGCGCGCGTGCCCGCCACCATTGCTCTCACATCGGAGCTACCCAGCCTTCGTCCGGCCGTAGCGTTGCTCCTCCGCGGACCATTCGAGCCAGCCATGCGCCCTCCGAAGTAAGAGGAATTGCTGCCCGCGCGAGTGCCCCATCCACCAGAGTTTCTGGACAACCCGCCACCCATTTTCCGTGGGGCGGCTGACCGCCCGCTCCGAAAACTCTTGCCGCCCGAGTGTCCCCCGCCGCCACCGTGGAATCCTCCTCCGCCTCTCTTGCCAATATGGAATCCGCCACCGCCGTGAGAGCCACCGCCGCCCCGAGAACCTCCTCCGTGATGTTTACCGAACGCAGCGTTCGGCGCACCTGCCAGAGCTAGGGCCACGATGGAAGTAAACAGGACTCTTAAGACCGTGGGTGTGCTCATTTCAGTCTCCTCTACCCGGCGCTCACGCACCGGGCGAAATCGCGATCTCGTGAATCGCGGGCAGAAACGGCGCAGATTTTCTCCACGTCTTCACCTGCCCCGCATCTGGGCAGGTCGAATTTCACTGACCAGTTGTCCTCCGGTGTCGCAGCACCTCCGTGGCCGGAAGGCCGAAGAAGCAAGTTGCTGAAAGGAAGGCAGTTACAATCTCGAGGCATTCACAAATCCTCTTAGGCCTGCAGTGTCCGCCTAACACTGACGCCCCTGGCTGACAGTGTCCTTACGATCCCCTTATCAATGCGGTTTGAATGTCTTCCCGGTCTCAAGCAGCGTCTTCAGGCGGGAAAGAATACGTGGCCATCCGTCGGCGCAGGCAGCATAAGTGGGGTCATCCTCAGCCCACTCGTCATGCGTCACTGTTACTTTGGTGGCTTCCGTCTCGGGCACCAGTTCGATAGTTGCGCGTGACGCCTTATCATTCTGGCCCATTGCGAAGGTGTACTGAAAGACGCGTGGCGGCTCAAACCGCAGGACCTTCCCTCGGACGTAGGTCATGGGCTTGCCATCGGGTCCCGCGCCCACCCATGCGAGCAAACCACCAGGCTTAAAGTCCGCTTGAAGCTCAGCGCCCGAGAAGATGATGCGGTTCGACTCCCGCGACACAAAGCCTTCCCACACCTTCTCCGGGATGGCGGCAATGTAGAAGATATATTTCAGTGGTGCTTGATGGGCCATGATTGCTCCTCACGCTCCTGCGCCATCTTATATCCACAGGCAAAAGCCCAACAAGGCAGTAGGGCCATCGGTTCTGCGTGAATGGTCGCATTACCTGAGATTTTAGAAACCCGATTAGCGCTGCGAGGCTCAACCGATCAGGGCAGCAGCTGGACATGTCCGGCGGGCAAGAAAGGAAGGGTCGTTAGGATAGACTCGTTAAGCTACCCGGAGACTTGGAATGGACAACGAGGTGGTCGCGTTTAAATCCTGGCTGGATGCTTACGGTCACGCCTGGGAGAACCGCGATCCAGAGGCCGCCACGGCGCTCTTCACCGAAGACGGCACTTACCAGGTCACACCTTTTCTCGAACCCATGCGTGGACGAAAAGCCATTTTCGAGTATTGGTCTGAGGTGGCCCGAACTGAAGAGAACATCCGATTCGGATACGAGATCCTGGTTGTGAATGCTGGGTTAAACATCGCCAGATGGTCGGCGTCGTTTGTTCGAGTTCCCCCAGGGCTACAAACTAAACTGGATGGAATCTTCCTGATTTCTCTTGATGAAGAAGGGCGCTGCAAATCACTTCAGGAGTGGTGGCAC
>DATNLB010000536.1:0-2114 GCA_035603095.1 Candidatus Acidiferrales bacterium | reverse complement strand
TGCATCACCGGTTCGTATTTCAGCAGCCTCAATTCCACTCTCCCCGCCGCGCAAAAAACCGGCCGCTTCACCATTCGCCCGTACAGCGTCGTTCACAGCCTGGTCTTCGACCCGCAAACGCGCCGGGTCAGCGGCGTTCGCGTGATTGACGCGCAAACCAAAAACGCCCTGGAATTCAAGGCGCGCGTCTTTTTCATTTGCGCTTCCACGCTCGAATCCACGCGCATTCTGCTGAATTCCGCAACCACGGAATTTCCCGACGGCCTCGCCAACTCCAGCGGCGAACTCGGCCACAACCTCATGGATCACCACATGGGTGCGGGCGCCGGCGGTGAAATGCCCGGCCATGAAGACAAAATGCCTTTCGGCAACCGCCCCAACGGTATCTACATCCCTCGTTTCCGCAACGTCAAAACAAAACAAAAAGAATTCATCCGCGGCTATGGGTACCAGGGCGGCGGAAGCCGCGACGGCTGGTCCGCAGCTGCCTCCCGTGCCGGAATCGGCGTGGACTTCAAGAACTCTCTCAAGATGCCGGGCCCCTGGCGCATGGGAATGGGCGGATTCGGCGAGTGCTTGCCTTATCACAGCAATTACGTGGAAGTGGATAAAGAAAAGCTCGACGCTTGGGGGATCCCCACTCTGAAAATTCACTTTGAGTGGCGCGATAACGAACACGCCATGTCGAAAGACATTGCCGTGCAGGCCGCGGAAATGCTCGCGGCGGCCGGCGGCAAGGAAATTTTTGTCTATCAGGAAATTTCCACGCCCGGTCTTGGAATTCACGAAATGGGCACCGCGCGCATGGGCCGCGACGCCAAGACGTCCGTTTTGAACGAGCACAATCAGGCCCACGACGCGAAGAATCTCTTCCTGCCCGATGGCGCGTGCATGACCTCCGCAGCGTGCGTGAACCCTTCGCTCACGTATATGGCTCTGACGGCGCGCGCTTGCGATTTCGCCGTATCTGAATTGAAAAAAAACAACTTGTAGGGAGAAAGCACCGCATGTCTCAAGTGATCCGATCTCCAAAGCAGTACGACGTTTGCATAATCGGCTCCGGCGCCGGCGGAGGCATGGCGGCAAAAGTTCTCACCGAAGGCGGCCTCAACTGCGTGCTGCTCGAAGCCGGGCCAAATCTGAATCCCGAAAAAGATTTCAAGATGCTCATGTGGCCGTACGAAGCGCCGCACCGCGGCGCGGGCGTGGGCGGGCGCGCAGGCGAAAATTTTGGCGAGTTCCTCGCGCCGAACGGGGCCTGGCAGATTGAAGGCGAGCCTTATACTTCGGCGCCCGGCGCGAATTTCCAATGGTTTCGTTCGCGCATCGTCGGCGGCCGCACCAATCACTGGGGCCGCATCGCGCTTCGCTTTGCTCCGATCGATTTCAAATCCGCCACGCGCGATGGCCTCGGCGACGATTGGCCCATCACTTACGAAGACCTCGCGCCCTACTACGACAAAACCGAAGCTTACATCGGCGTCTTCGGAACAAAGGAAAACGTTTCAAGCGCCCCCGACGGCGTCTTCCTTCCTCCTCCCAAGCCGCGTTGCACCGAATTGATGGTCAAGAAGGCTTGCGACAAGCTCAACATCATCTGCATTCCCTCGCGCCTCGCGATCATCACCCGCTCGCTCAACGGCCGCCTGCCTTGCCACTACTGCGGCCAGTGCGGCCGCGGCTGCATCACGGCCTCAAATTTCAGCTCCAGCCAGGTTCTGCTGCCCCCGGCGATGAAAACGGGAAAGCTGACGATGATTACCGGCGCGATGGCCCGCGAAATTCTCGTCAACAAAGAAGGCAAAGCGGAAGGTGTCTCTTACGTTGATAAGGCGGCGCGTTCGGAAAAACGCATCAGCGCGCGCGCCATCGTGGTGGCCGCCAGCGCTTGCGAGTCCGCGCGTCTGCTGCTGAACTCCAAATCCCCGGCTTTTCCAGCCGGCATCGCCAATTCTTCCGGGACCGTCGGCAGATATCTCACCGATTCCGTCGGCAGCAGTGGTCATGGCTACTTCCCGCAATTGGAGAAGATGCCGCCCCACAATCACGACGGCGTTGGCGGAATGCACATGTACATGCCGTGGTGGAAATTCGACCGCAAGAACGATTTTCCT
>DATNLB010000658.1:0-3035 GCA_035603095.1 Candidatus Acidiferrales bacterium | reverse complement strand
GGGCTTGGCGGTTTGCGGAGGACTGGGTGGAGGGGATTTCTTCACGGCCTGCGCCCTCGAGAAGAACGGGCAAGCCAAGAGTACGCATAGTGGTATTAGAATTCTGCCAACAAGAGAGGGAGAGTTGCTGGGCTTCATGATGTCTCCTCTATAACTTTAATCCTACGATGAGGACATTGATTGCAAGAAAAGATGGCACGAGACCGTTCCAAAAAAGTTACGGAGCAACACTCCGTTACCGCAACAACCGCGTGAGCAATCCTTGTAGCAGAACTCGGCTTTCAGAATTCATCTTAGTAAATTCGACACCCATCCCTTCACCAGGCACGATGTTTCGGACAACCGCGTGCGCCAAAACCATGCCTCCGGGTACTTCAAAAACGAGGGTCAGGTCCGCGCCTACTCGCAGCGTAATGGACCCGCAGAGGGACAGGCCTCCCATGCTTAACGTTTTGACGCGAGAAACCTGTTGCTGGCCGCCACCGTTCCAGGTCACGGACATGCCCCTCGGCAGTGCGATACGCTGGTGGCGACGCGTTTCACAAAGGGTTTCAGTAGCCATAAGACACGGTAAAGGTACTAGTTCGATTGGTAGGGAACCAATAGTCCAAACGTTCCTTTCCGGCAGTACTTTAGAAAGCCAGTCGGTTCTCCAGCATTCCCGTTCTGCGGAACCCTTGGAACGCCCTGAAGGGATAGAATCAGAATCGCTCTCACTGCAGGACGCTGGGCCAGTTCGGATCGTCATCAAGGGTGGTAGGCCGCGAGCGCTGGACGCCACAGCCTCATGGTCGGCGGCTGGTCAAAGCGAAGCAAAGAGTCGCCCACCCTTTGCACAGAACAAAATCGCAAAGGGTAGGCCACGCGGAGCCGTCTCAGCCTTTTAAGGAAGATAATAGGGAGCAAAAAGAAAAAGGGCAAAATCGCGTGAAGCCACAGTTTTACCCGAGAGTCACTGTACCACAGTTAAAATACTTTGCAAGTGTTATTTTCAGGAAAATTCTACACAGCCAGGGCGGCCCGGGGCCGCCCTGAGTGGGCAGCGCAGATCAAAAGACAGGCGGGAGGTTGAACATGGCGAAGAAAATCAAAGTGAACATTTTCGATGACATGCGCCAGGCAATGCAGGATGCCTTGGCGTACGAGCGCGGTGAGGCTGTGAACCTGCGCGTCACGCATATCCCCTCGCGGCCAAAGCCGATCAAGGCGTGAAGTTGTACAGGGGGCAACCCTTCCGGAGCGAGGTGGTTCAGAGTCAGAAATGGGGACAACGGGATGCTCTTCGAATTTGTGGATTTCGCTAACGCCGGTCTTGCGGCTGCGCTTGCCGGTTTCCAGTTACCAAGCGGGATCTTCTGGCTGTATTTCTCTGGATCGATACTGCTGGTGGTTGGCCTGGTAAAGATCCTCAAAGACGAGCTGCCGCAAACGCACGGCCTCGACAAGATCATGCCGTTCGGGCGATTGTTTCTGGCGATTCCGCTGGCCGTGTTCGGGACGGAGCATCTTACCAATGCGGCGGACATCGCAAACATCGTTCCCCGCTGGCTTCCCGCGCATGCGTTCTGGGTTTATCTCGTGGGAATCGCTCTGATCGCCGCGGCCCTGAGCATCGCCGTGCAGATCCAGTCGACCTTGGCGGCAACGCTTTTGGGCGCCATGTTCTTTTCCTTCGTACTCTTGATCCACATACCCAACATCATGGCGCACGCCGGCAATCGATTTTTTTGGGCCATCGCGCTGCGGGACATGTCCTTCAGCGGCGGCGCTCTTGCTTATGCGGGATCTCCTGGGAGGAGCGGGCGCCCACGCGGCGTGCCCGCTCTTGTAACTGTCGGACGATTTTTCGTCGCCATACCCGCAGTGTTCTTTGGCGTCGAACATTTTCTGCATCCAGAGTTTGCCCCGGGAGTTCCGCTGGAAAAAATCATCCCGGTGTGGGTTCCCGGGCGCCTGCCGTGGGCTTATCTGGCGGGAACGGTGCTTGTCGCTGCTGGGGTAGCCCTCATCGTCGACAAGAAAGCGCGGATGGCAGCGACCTCTTTGGGCATCATGATTCTGCTTCTCGTGTTGTTTGTTTACCTGCCTATTCTAGTGGCGAGTCCCACCGACATTGTCTCGTTGAACTATTTCGCCGACACCCTGCTCTTCAGCGGAGCGGCGTTGCTTTTGGCCGATGCCCTGAAGGAACGGGCCCCAGCGGGCTAACGGGATGAGTAGTCGCGCTCTCTGCTCTCAAATCCGCGTGGCTTTGTTCTAGCCAGGAGTGCGCACTCCCTGCTTGAGCATTTCAATGGCTTTCTCTAATCTCTTCAATCGTGTTTCTTCCTTCTTGGCTTCGGTAATCCAGCGGCAGTACTCCTTGCGGTGGGTGTAGCTCAGTTTCTCGAAAATGGGAAGCAGGCCTTCTTTCTTCATCAACTTTTCAAATGCAGCAGGCACTTCGACGGTTCTTACCTCTTCATCTTTCCAAACAATGACTTCAAGAGTATCGCCCGGGCTTTTCCCGATTTGCTCGCGTATGGCTTTAGGCATACCCAGCGAATGAAGTGGATGACCATACTTGATGAGTGAACCCGTATAGGGAACCCCATCGAAGGTCGCCTTTACAGGCACCTTCCCTTTGGTGCCGAATTCCTTACCGGTATGGTACGGAAAAAGCACATAAGCTCCTCCGCCATCGGCGGCTTCAATTTTCGCCTTGAATTTGTATTTCTTCATTGTTTTACCAGTCTTTCTTCCGCGGCCCAATCGCTTCGGAGGCGGTTTTGGCAAAGAGTGGACACCGTGTCTTGCTACCCCGCGCGCACCAGCCTAAACTGAACCTATGATTCCGGCGAGCTTCCAAATTCGCGACTTGACCATCCGCCCAGCGGCGGTGCTCGCTCCCATGGCTGGGGTGACGGACACGCT
Organism: Candidatus Acidiferrales bacterium; assembly: GCA_035603095.1. Classification (GTDB taxonomy): domain Bacteria; phylum Acidobacteriota; class Terriglobia; order Acidiferrales; family UBA7541; genus Acidiferrum. The sequence goes on along the minus strand of DATNLB010000658.1, from coordinate 122 downwards.
CTTCCGCCGCGTCATTCGCGGGCTCGGCGGCTGCGGCTTGCTGATGACGGAGTTCACCAGCTCCGAGGGCATCACCCGCAGCGCGAAAAAAACTCTGCGCTATCTCTACTTCCAGGAAGACG
>DATNLB010000378.1:0-8088 GCA_035603095.1 Candidatus Acidiferrales bacterium | reverse complement strand
CGCGTATAAGTAAGCGCGCTTGCGCATGGCGTGCCTTCCGGTCTCGTCGTCCAGAAGAGCAATCGTTTTTTCAGCGATGGCCTCCGGATCATCAAAGGGCACAAGTGCGCCGCGCTCGCCGTCCAGCAGCTCGATCGCGTGTAAATACGGCGTCGAAATGATGGCTTTGCCGGCGCTCAGGGCATACGCAAGCGTGCCGGAAACGACCTGGCCCTTATGCTTGTATGGTGTGATGTAAATGTCCGCCGCGCCGATCAATTTGACCAAATCTTCAGGGCCCTCGAAACGGTTGCGAAAGATCACATTGGTTTCAACACCGAGATCTTTCGCCAAGGTCTGCAAGTACAGCCGGTATTTCTCACCTTCGCGCCGCAGGATATGAGGGTGGGTTACACCGGAAACCATGTATACAACATTGACGTGACGTGACAGGATTTTTGGCAGGGCTTTTATGACGTTTTCTATGCCCTTATTTGGCGAGAGCAGCCCAAAGGTTAGCAAAACGCACTTTCCCTCCGTTCCGAAGCCATCCTTGTAGAAATTGGGATCCGTGAAAGGCAGATCGGGGATGCCATGCGGAATCAGATCGATCTTTTCGATTGGTACGTGGAACACTTCCTGCAGGATTTCTGCAGAGTTCTGGCTCATGACGATCAAGCGGTCCGAAAGTGTCGCAATTTCCTCCATCACCGCGCGTTGGTCGGGAGTTGGATCGCGTAGCACGGTGTGCAACGTGGTTACAAAAGGCATCCGCAGGTGCCGCAGCAGCTCCAGGACATGCCCGCCAGCGAGGCCTCCAAATATTCCGTATTCATGCTGCAGGCAGACCAGATCGACATTGCTGAAATTGAGAAAGTCCGCGGCTTGCCTGTAGGAAGCGAGATTATCTTCGGAGAGCTCGAACCGCACTCTGCTGGGATAGTCGTAACCCTCTTCCGTGTCGTTGACCGGGAGCGCCAGCAGCTCCGTCGCACCGTATTCCGCATGAATGGCGTCGCACAAGTCGGTTGTGAACGTCGCGATTCCACAATGCCTTGGAAGATAATTTCCGACGACGGCGATTCTATTAGGGAGTGCCGGGCGTGGCGGTGCAGATGTCAGTGTGACTGGCTTCTCTTCCAATACGAGGGATTGCATCTCGATCAGCGCCACGGTTTCAGCGAGGGGCATTATTTTCGGCAGGGCCATTCGATTTCCTGTGAATCCATGACTTGCGGAAGAATCACCGCATGACTACCCAAGAACCATTCGCCTTGGACGTGCTTTGACTGGCGGGCTTCTCTGCCGAATCCCGGAACGTGCCGCAGTTGCCGGAGACGACCTCGTCGCTTTTACTCGTGTAAGACTACCGACAACAAAGACTTATTGACTTTGATTTTGCCGTTGTATTCGATAAAGCCCAGTTTCCTGAATTTGTTCATGAAAAAATTCACGCGCGAACGTGTGGTTCCGATCATCTCCGCCAGGGTCTCCTGGGAAACTTTCGGCAGTATGCGGTCCGGCTGATCCTGTTTTCCATAGCGCGCCAGAAGCAGAAGCGTACGCGCCAGGCGCTTTTCACTCGAGTTGAAGAGTTGATCCATCAGATCCTCTTCGACCCGGATGTTGTGCGCGAGCATATACGAGATGAAATGGTCGGATAATTCATGCTCCGTGTGGAGCACCCGCAGTAGCTCGTCTTTTTCGATGACCAGAAGGGTGGTCGGCGTAATCGCTGTAGCCGTGCCCATCCGGATCGTCTGCCCTGCCATGCATCCCTCGCCAAAAAAATCGCTCGGGCCAAACATCGCCACAACCGCTTCCTTTCCAGACCCATTCACGACCGAGAATTTCACCCCGCCCTTCTGGACGTACATGACGCTCTCGGCTGCCTCACCCTGAGAATAAATCGATTCGCCTCTCCGAAATTCCGCAATTTTTCTTGCCACTCCAGCGGTATCCAGAAAGGCCTGCGGGTCAAAAGCGCCGGTCTTTCCATTTTTCTTGAGTTTTTTTAGCTTCATATTCAAGTGGAAGCGTCATATCCAAATGGCTGCTCCGCTTCCACCTTAGCAAGGAGATTCCTCCTGGAACTGTACAAAAGAGGACAGTGAACTAACTTAGTACCATACGCCGATTTTGTTCAATATTGCACAGACGGCAAATCAAACAAATTGGAATATGAGTCAGGGCGCTAATGGATGTTGTCCTGTATTAAACAACCAGTGAAATTTGACGTTGTGTATATATCGGGGCGCGTGTGAGCAGTATGGAACGCCTTGCAACAGGGTGATGAGGAGAAGCTAATGCGCAAATTGAAGGTTCGCAAAATTTGGACCCCGGCGTTCCTATTGGCCGTCCTAATTGCCGGGTGCGGCGACGCAGACGTAGGTGGGGGCGCCACCTCTCCGACGGCCGCGCCTACGGTGCTCTCCGTAACGCCGAACGGCACCCTCGTTTGCCCCAACAACGCCCCCATGATCACCGCAACATTCACCAAGGCGATGAACCCTGCGACGATCAACACCTCTGCGGGTGCAAATACTTTTACTTTGACCGCCGGCGGGGCGAGCGTGTCTGGGACCGTTACCTACATTGCGGCGACCATGGTTGCCACCTTTACACCCTCGGGCCCTCTTGCACCAAGTACCCCTTATACCGCCACGATCACCACCGGGGTAGCAGACACATTCGGCAATCATCTGGCGGCCAATAAGGTGTGGACGTTCACGACCCCCTCTACGTGCGGAACACCGCCCCCCGTCATAGCGTTGGGAGCGGCCTGCAGTTTCGGAATTCTGGGCGCTACCCCCTCCGTTAGCAATACCGGCCCCACGGTCGTTAAGGGAGATATCGGGATATGGCCAGCAGCTTCGATCACTGGATTTGGATCGGCACCGAACACGTTGGGACCGGGAATATTCACGGGCACGGAGCACCTAGGCGATCCGGTTGCCCAGATGGCCCAGACTGACTTGACCACGGCGTTTAACGCCGCCATGAACGCAGGAGGAGGGCCATCGGTAGGGACCGTCCTCACCGCAAATATAGGAGGGCAAACCCTCCCCTCCGGCATTTATATTGCCACGACCACGTTGGGAATAACCGGGAACCTCACCCTCGACGGTGGAGGCGATCCGAATGCTGCCTGGATCTTCAAGGTTGGGTCTGCATTGACGACGGCAGCCGGTGGTGTGGGCACGCCAGCGAGCCAAGTCCTCCTCATCGGCAGTGCCCAGGCTCATAACGTCTTCTGGGAGATCGGCAGTGCAGCGACCCTTGGCACCAACTCACTATTTCAAGGAACCATAATGGCTAACGCAACCATCACGCTTACCACCGGGGCGACGCTGAATGGCAGAGCGCTGGATCGGTCGGCAGCGGTCGCATTGGACAGCAATCCGGTGAATGTGCCTCCCTGCCCATGAGGGATTCGGTAACGGGACTGGGTTGAGGCTGGTCCAGTGTCGTGCAGGCTCGAAAATCATGATCTCGCGTTATTGAAGTTCGGAGGAATATTCGCATGTCATTTCAATCAAAGAGCCATCCTGGTCGGGTCTTAGCAATGGTGCCGGCGATGATTGCTGTTCTGTGTACGTTTGCCACCCTCGCCGCAGCTCAGGACCAGCCTGCTCCCAAGTGGGAGCTTTACGGCGGATATTCCCTCTTTCATCCCGGCGCGGATGTGCACGGCCAGCTTCCAGGAGCATTGCTCCCTTTGAGCAGCCGCCTGGAAGCGAATCCGCGCGGCGCTGGCGCCAGCCTTACCTATGATTTCAATCGTTGGTTCGGATTGACTCTTGATACCAGCATCCATTGGGGGAGCGGGGAAGCTGGGCTCGCGAAAAGAATTGACGACGCGGCCTTCTCCAACCTCTCGTTCGGTCCCAAGGTGACTTTCCGCCACGAACATATTTCACCGTTTCTTGAGGTTTTGGTGGGCGACCATCGCCTGATGCCGGATGCCTTCCATGACGTGGACAAATTAGGGCTGATGTTGGGTGGCGGTCTTGATATCAACCTGTCCAGGCACGTGGCGCTACGGCTGATCAGGGCCGACTATGTGGTGTCGAATTACCGCTATGGTCCCCCGGGTATCCCGTCCACGGACATTCGAGGCCTAAGACTACAGGCAGGCCTCAATTTCATGTTTGGCGGGGAAAAGCCTCCAACGCCTCCCAGCGCGGCTTGCTCGGTACAGCCGGCCGAAGTCTTTGCTGGCGAGCCTGTGAGCGCGACTACCAGTGGATCTAATTTCAATCCTAGGCGTACGGTCAAATACGACTGGCATGGCACCGGGGTGAAAGTTGCGGGCAGCGAGGCCTCCACGCAGATTGACACTACAGGTTTGCAGCCCGGCTCGTACGAAGTTACGGCCAACTTGAATGACGGTAGTAGAAAAAATGGTTTCGCATCGTGCAGTGCCAGGTTCACAGTGAAAGAACCCCATCCACCCGTGATTTCATGCTCGGCAGCTCCGGCGAGCGTGCGAATGAGTGGTTCCTCAACCATCAACTCGCGCGCCAGCAGCCCGGATGGCCGCAGGCTGACTTACAGCTATACCGCCAGCGCCGGAGAGATCTCCAGCAACGGAGACACTGCCACGCTGAATACACGGAGCGCACAGCCAGGTCATATCACGGTCACTTGCAACGTAAACGATGACCGCAATCCCCCGCTCACGGCCTCGTCCACCACCATGGTGAACGTGGAAGCCCCGCCACCTCCTCCTGCCCCTGCCCCTGAGATCAAGCAGTTGGAAACCAGGCTCGCTCTCCATAGTATTTACTTTCCAACCGCTCGGCCCAGCCCCGAGAATCCCACGGGTGGCCTGGTTGACAGTCAGGCGGAGATCCTGAAAATCCTGGCCTCGGACTTCAAAAGTTATCTGAGATACAAGCCTGATGCCCACTTGATCCTCGGTGGCCATGCGGACCCCCGCGGCTCAGAGGAATACAACAAAGCCCTTACGCAGCGACGCGTGGAACGCACCAAGAACTTCCTGGTGGAACACGGCGTCCCTGCGGACCACTTTGAGACGCGCTCGTTTGGCAAGGAGGACCAACTGAGCGCCGACCAGGTAAAGGAACAGATAGCTCAGAATACCGAATTGACTCCTGCCGACCGACACCAAATGCTGAATAATCTGTCGGTGCTAGTCCTGGCCAATAATCGGCGCGTGGACGTCACCTTGAGTACGACTGGGCAACAGTCCACTCGCGGGTACCCGTTTAACGCGAAAGATTACCTAGCCCTGATCAACCCCAAGGGCGGAGAAAAAAAGCCGCCCGTCAAGAAAAAGCCCAGAAGGTAACAGCGGAACGCGGCCCATAATTGATAAGGTGATAAGACATTACTTCTACTAGCCAGTATTCGGGGGGCACGGACGTGCCCCCCGCCTTCTCTCGAGTCGGATGCGATTTGTCCCAGATCACGTAGGGAATCTGACTTCTCATTTTTCAACTGCATAATCCAAAAACAAGAACCGTCTAGCGCGGTCACTCCCTCGCTGCCGCTGCCGCCAGGCGAGGGGATTGCAAAGTGTTTTAGGTCGATTCCCGTTTATATATGGCCTCCCAGAAAACTGCCTTGAAAAGCTTTCAGCGAAACTCCTGACGCCTATCTGTGAACGACGGGGGAAGGAGGCCATCCGTTACCTGTCGGTGGAGCATGGGTAACCTGCCAGGCGACAGTAGCTGGAGCCGCGGCCATCGGATCCTCTCGGGCCAGTTGTTCTTGAGGATGGAATTCGCGGTGAAAAGTTCCTGCATCGGCGCCCCGATTGTCGTGCAAATGGTCTTAAAAAGCCGTCGCTGGCCTCCCAAGAAGACTCCTCGCAGGAGTGTGCAAAAGTGAACAGCTATTTGTTTTCACAGCCCGTAGGCTGCAGCTATAGACGGCGAGACTGAGCGACATTGGCCGCGATGCAAGGCTGGGCCGGACAATGTCCCTCATCTCGCCGTTCTCCTCATCGACACTCCGAAAGACCGCCTTCCATTCCAAGTTGAGCGAGATAAAGAAATCCTTGAATCTGTTACGAGGGATGCGTCGCAATTCTCTGGGACCGACTGTGCCCTCAATCTTTCATTCCGACTTACCTGCGATGCGAGATGCGCGCTAAACCGTTTCAATGTAAAATATCGCAAATAGCCAGGGGCGTAGCTCAGTGGTAGAGCAGCGGCCTTTTAAGCCGAAGGTCGTGGGTTCGATCCCCACCGCCCCTACCAACCCAAGTTGTTTTCAGCGACTTGCAACTGCTCTTTCTAACAAAACACAGCTTTCTAACGATTGTCCTCAGTTGACCAGCTTTGTTGAGCGGTTTTGAACCGCGTTGCGTTGCGCATCTCCGACAACGTGACCATAGAGCTCGAGCGTGATCCGCGCGTCTGAGTGACGGAGCTGCTTCTGCACAACGGCTGGAGTTGCGCCATCATCCAAAAGGGAACTCGCTGCGCCGTGTCTCATCGAATGGAATCCACCGCGAGGGATACCGAGTGCATCCAAAAGCGGATGCAGTTGCTTCTCCCGCAGTTTGTTCGCCGAGAACGGTCTGCCGCGTCGATTGACGAAGAGCAACTCGTTTTTGTGATCGTGCCTTTGGAGATGAGTCCTCAGCCGTGCTTCTAATTCCTTGGACATCGGAAGATCCGCACTACTCGCTTTCGACTTTACGCCGCAGACTGTGCGAGTGGCCGCGTCAACGCTCTGACGCACGCGAATGAGCTGTCTCGCAAAGTCCACGTCGAAAGTACGGAGCGCGAGAGTCTCACCAATGCGCAGGCCGAGCACCGACGTAACCGCAACTATCGTGCTCAGGGGTTCCGATGCATTGGCGATGATCTTTCGCACTTCATCATCCGTGAAGGACCGCGGCTCCGTTTTTACCCCTTCTCGCGGCAGGGTGAGCTCTGCGAAGCGGAAGTCTCCGCACGCATAACCCCAAGACCGTGCCGTTTTAAGAAGAGTAGAGAGGGTAAGCAGGTTGTTTTCCACTGTCTTTCGTGAGCGCCCACCACCAGCCAGGTATGCGACGAAACCTTGCACAACCTTCGTCGTGATCTCGGGTAGGTGGTAATTGCCCAACTTCGGAATGATGTGTGCGCGCAGATGGGATTTTGCCGCCCGCGTTGTGCTGCCCTTCAGGTTGACCGCAACGTTGGTCCGCCACTCCTCGGCAAATTCCGAGAGCGTCAGACCGATTCTCGGCGGCAACTTCTTAGCAGCCTCATTCTCCGTGTCCAAGTACGGCTGAAACTGTTTCCAGGCACTACGTGCCGACTGCTCGCTTACAAGTCCAAGACGCTGCCAGCATTGCTCGCGCTGGTATGTTCCATCCGATTGCTTGGCATCCGCACGATACACGCCGTACCACCTCCCGGACTTTACGACCAGGCTACCTCGTTGAAACCTTCTTCGTGGCACAGGGACTCCTGTGCTCGCCAGAGAAGGCGTTACCGTCGAGACACTACACTCAGGCGGCGAAACCTGCAACGCGAGTTTTGGCGCGGTCGCCATTTACGTTTGCTGGCTCGAAATGAGCGGTTCTCCAGGTTCCCTACGCTCACCGTCCCGCCCAAGCAAGTCCGGTGAGAGGTTGCCTTTGAATCCGGATGCGGCCGGGGTCGCGTCATTTGAAAGGAACTCGCCAGCAATGAAGAAAGCCTTCGGAAAGAAGTCCGTTCGTCTGGTTTCCGCTATGCTTCTCCCTGCAGGACGCCGGTGTTTCAGGTGCCTCGCGAAGCGTGGTCCTGGCAGGGCTTCTTCCGAGCAAAAACAGCTCGTTGCCGAACGGCATGGTTTTCAAGTCGTTCGAAGAAAGATTCAAGAACATTGGTTGGTTGCATAAGGACATTGTGGCTCTGGTCGTGAAGTTCTACGGGTATCTCGGATACATTAACTCCTTGCAGAATATGCGAGGGCATTACATCTCCGTTGGGAAAGACTTTGATACCCAGTACGAGGGATCGCTAAAAAGGTTGCTGGATGACTTCGGGGGAAAGTTTGATAGGCGTTTCGCGGGATATCACATCGCTGACTTGGGCCAACCCGGGGCGCATGAGAGAACTCGGTGATTTGGGCAGTTCTCAGCTAAGATTGCTCAGATCGACT